>CACYZW010000042.1 GCA_902778995.1 uncultured Eubacteriales bacterium | reverse complement strand
TCCGCTGCGCGGACTGCCACGGCTCAAATCGTAGATTTGAGGCGCGGCACCGTTGACGCCGAAAGTGCATCTTTCCGAATTTAGAAACAGACTCTAAGCCAAGGGGATGAATGAACATGAAAAAACGGTTTGTAGTCCTGCTGGCGGTCTGCCTGCTCTGCGTCGTCAGCGCTGCGGCCTGCGCGGAGGCGCCGTCAAAGCCTGTGGTCTATTTTACCGGCGATATTTCGCCCGAAGGCCTGGTGAAGGTCTACGAGGCGCTGAACTGGACGCCGACCGCCCCGGTCGCCGTGAAGCTTTCCACCGGCGAGCCGCCGAACAGCAACTACCTGCGCCCGGAATTGATCGTCGATCTGGTGAAGAAGCTGGACGGCACGATCGTGGAATGCAATACCGCCTATGCCGGCTCCCGCGCCGCCACCGCAGAGCATTATCTGGTGGCGGAGGATCACGGCTTCACCGACATCGCCGACTTTCAGATACTGGATGAATACGGCTCCATGGAGATTCCGGTCACCGGCGGCATTCGACTGACTGGCGATCTGGTGGGCGCTCACTTCCCGGACTACGGTTCCTACGTGGTGCTGTCCCATTTCAAGGGCCACGAGATGGCAGGCTACGGCGGCGCGCTCAAGAACGCCTCCATCGGCCTGGCTTCCGCGCGGGGAAAGGTGCGCATCCACTCCGGCGGCACCAGCGACACCCATTGGCACGACGAGCTGCAGATGGAATTCCTGGAGGCCATGGCCGAAGCCGCCAAGGGCGTGGTGGACTATCTGGGAGATCGGGTGATCTTCATCAACGTCATGAACCGCATTTCCATTGATTGCGACTGCAACGGATACCCTGAGGAACCCGACATACACGACATCGGCATACTGGCCTCGACCGACCCCGTGGCGCTGGACCAGGCCTGCATCGATCTGGTCTGGCAGGCGGAGGGCAACGAGCGGCTGCTGAAGCGCATCGAAGCCTTGCAGGGCCTTCATACCCTGGAGCACGCGGCGGAAATCGGCCTGGGCAGCCGCGAATATCAGCTGATCGACATCGGAGCATGAGGAAATGCTGCATTGGATAAAGCGGGAGGCAATCTACCTCTGGTACTACCTGGACATACAGCTTCGGCAGATTGCCCCCTACTGGGCCCTGGGCATTGTCCTGGGCAGCGCGGTGTCGGTGTTCGGGAAAAAGGCGATACATCAGACCTTTGCGAATCTTGGGCGAAAAAAGACAGACTGGCTGGGCGTGATTCCCGCCAGCCTGCTGGGCATCGCCTCGCCGCTGTGCATGTACGGCACCATCCCCATCGCCGCGTCCTTTTCCGGACAGGGGGTGAAGGACGATATCCTGGCCGCGTTTATGATGAGCAGCATATTGCTGAATCCACAGCTGCTGATGTACAGCAGGGCGCTGGGCCGCACGGCGGTGGCGATTCGCTTTGTCAGCTGCTTTCTGTGCGGCTGCGTCGCCGGATGGCTGATCCGCCTGTTTTACAGGGGCAGGCCCTTCTTTGATTTCAGGGCATTCCACGAGGGGGCGAATCGGGATACCGACCCGAATATGTTCCTTCGATTTCTGAAGAACATCTGGCGCAATATCAGGGCCACCGGCCCCATGTTCCTGCTGGGCATTGTGCTGACGGCGCTGTACCAGATTCATGTGCCGTCGGATTTCGTCGGCGGCCTGTTCGGAAAGGACAACGGCTTCGGCGTGCTCCTGGCGGCCACCATCGGCGTGCCGCTGTACATGTGCGGGGGAGGAACCATACCCCTTTTGCAGCAGTGGCTCGTGGACGGCATGAG
Source organism: uncultured Eubacteriales bacterium (assembly GCA_902778995.1). GTDB lineage: Bacteria > Bacillota > Clostridia > Christensenellales > Aristaeellaceae > UBA2862. The sequence continues at coordinate 45,622 of CACYZW010000042.1, read as the reverse complement.
CATGGGCAGCGCCGCCGCATTTATGATAACGGGCCCGGCTACGAAGATCACCAATCTTGGCGCGCTGAAGATCGTCCTGGGCTGGAAGCGCTTTTTGCTGTACATACTGTTTGCCATCGCCTTTTCATGGATCACCGGCGTGGCGGTCAACCTTTTCGTGGGCGCGTAGATATGCCTCACAAGGGTTGGCGGGGTGTGGAATAGCGTTTATTAGGCTCTTCACGGAAAGTTGTGGAATGAAAACTCCCTCCGGCCTCTCTGCGATCGGCCACCTCCCTCGGTGAGGGAGGCAGGATAATCGCCTTCGCTGCCTGAAGGCTCCCTTTCTGAGGGAGCTGGCATGCGAAGCATGACTGAGGGAGTTCCCCAAATTCCCACAAGAAAACGTGAAGAACCGTTTATTTTACGGAGAGATATAATATGCAGGGGCGGCGATTTGCCGCCCCTCAGACCGCTGACAAAGGCCGCAAACGCAGAAAATCCTTCCGAAAGAAGAAGAACGGAAAGATTTTCTGCTTGCTGTGTTGGCGTCGCCTGCAAAATGCGGTCATTTACGACGGGGTAAACTCCCTTTTTTGCAGACTCGCCGCCTTGCCTTGCAGCCTTTTTCAGCGACCTGCAGTCTGTTGACTTTGTCAACATCCTGAGGGGCGGCGATTTGCCGCCCCTGCACTGGCTCCCGGACGCATGGGAAGCACACGCTATTGGGCCGGTTCCCACTTGCAGCGAACCGGAGAGATGATGCTGCCTTCCTTCTTCATGGCGGTTATGGTCTTGTCGACCACCTTCCGGTCCAGTCCGGTCAGCTCGGCGATTTTGCCTGCGTTGAGCGGCTCGCCGGCCTCGCGCATGGCAGTGAGAATCATGGTCTTTTCATCCATATCGGGTCTACCTCCTTTTTATTTTGTGGTTCAAAGGTCAGGCATGCGCAAGCCCGGCGCAGTTTCCGCCGTCGATTGTCGAGCCTGTCTGCCTCCGAAGGCGCAATCGGCATTGGGTTGACCGGAACGGCATCACTGCGCGTTTTCCGCCTTGTAGATCAGTTCGCCAAGGGCCTGATACAGGTTGTTGGGCTCCACCGGCTTGGTGAGGTGGGCGTTCATGCCCGCCTGGAGCGACCTTTGCACGTCCTCGTCAAAGGCGTTGGCGGTCAGCGCGATGATCGGTATTCTCTTCGCGTCCGCCCTGTCCATCGCGCGGATCGCGGAGGCGGCCTCCAGCCCGTCCATCTCCGGCATGCGCACGTCCATAAGGATCGCCGCGTAGGTGTTTTCGGCGCTGCTTGCGAACATCTCGACGGCGATTTTGCCGTTTTCGGCGTGGTCGGCCTCCATGCCCTCCATCTCGAGCACGTCCATCATGATCTCCGCGTTGATCTCCATGTCCTCCGCCAGCAGTATGCGCCGCCCCAGCAGACTGGCCCGCTTCTTTTCCCTGAACATGTTCATGTTGTTCCGGCGGGCGATGCGCTCGAATTCTTCGATGATGTTCGTGGCAAACAGCGGCTTGGCGAGGAAGCTGTCCACGCCGACGCGGTGGGCCTCCTCCTGGATGTCGTCCCAGTTATACGCCGTCAGGACCACCACGGTGGTCTCGCTGTCGTACTGCTTTCGGATTTCGGCGGAGGCCTCCAGGCCGTTCATGCCGGGCATGCTCCAATCCATCAGTATCAGATTGTAGGGCTTGTGCTTGGTGTGCTGCACCTCGATCATGCGCAGCGCCTCTTCGCCGCTGGAGCAGGTATCGGCCCGTATGCCGACCTCGTCCAGCACCATCCGTGCGTGCTCCGCCGCGATTTTGTCGTCGTCCACCACCAGCACGTGGAAGGCGTGGGGATCGATGCCGCTTTCGAGATTCAAGCCCTTCTGGTCGCAGTTCTTCAGCGTGACCGTCACGGCAAATTCCGTTCCGATGCCCTTTTCGGATTCGACGGAGATCGTGCCGTTCATCATCTCCACGATTCGCTTCGTGATGGCCATGCCCAGGCCGGTGCTGCCGTATTTGGTCTTGTGGCTGCCGTCCTCCTGGGAGAAGGCGTCGAAGATCCTGGGGAGATACGCCTGATCCATGCCGATGCCGGTATCCCGGATGCTGAAGTGCAGCGTGGACTGATCCTCGAACTCCGCCGTCCGCTCCACCGTCAGCGTGACGCTGCCGGGCGCTTCGGTGAATTTGATGGCATTTGACAGTATGTTGATCAGGACCTCCTTGAGCTTCATGTCGTCGCCGATGTAGTATTCGGACACCTGGCTGAGAATGCGGCACTCGTAGGCGAGCCCCTTGTCCTGGCACTGGGATATGACCATGGTGTTGATCTGCTCCAGCATGGCGCTGAAGGAGAAAACCTCTCTGCGCAGCACCAGGCGGCCGGATTCGATGCGGCTCATGTCGAGGATGTCGTTGATGAGGCTGAGAAGGTGCTTGGCGCTTGAACCGATCTTCTGAAGGTAATCCCGGGTCTGCGGGGCGAGGGTCTCATCCCGCAGGGCGAGGGTGTCGAGCCCTATGATGGCGTTCATGGGCGTGCGGATCTCGTGGCTCATGCTGGAGAGGAACGATGTCTTTGCCTTGTTCGCCTCCTCCGCCGCGGTCAGGGCCTCCGCCAGCGCCTCGCTCTTCGCCATGGCGTCGCGCATCTCGGCGTCGACGTTGGTGATGCCCACGATGATGAAGCGTTCGTCGTCCGACATGAGGGAAATCTTCATGCTGACATAGGTCGGTCCGCTGTCGTCCATCTGGCGGTAGGTCATCATGAACGTGTTTTTGCGCTCCAGGGCATTCATCAGCGCTCGCCGATCCATCGCCTTCAAAAAGGCCTCCCGATCCTCGGGATATACGCTCTGGCTGAGCTCCACCTTGCAATCGCTGAAGAAATGCCAGCCACGCCGCATCTCGGAAAGCGCGCTGCTCTCGTCGCCCCTGCGGTATTCGATGAATTCCTCGGTGTCGCAGTTGACATAGAACATATCCGTATAGTCCCGGGCCAGCGTCTGGGCGATGTGGGTATACATGATGCCCGAGCTGACGGCGTTTTCATAGGCCTCCTTGGTCATGGCGTTCTCGTGCCGTATGCGCACCAGGTCCGTCACGTCCTGGCTCATGCCGAGGACGCAGAGATGGCCGTTCGTGTTGTAATACTTCAGCTTGGTGGTCTGAAACTGCCGCTGGTTGCCGGCGGCGTCCAGCACCTCCTCGTAGAAGATGTAGGGCCTGTCCATGGAGAGCGCCACCTTGTCGTCCGCCAGGAAATGAGCGGCTGTCTCGGCGTCGAAGATCTGAGTGTCGGTGAGCCCCGCCACCTCCGACGGGGTGTTCCTGTGGGCATAGTCCGCGAAGGCCTGGTTGCAGGCCAGATAGACGCCGGTCTCGGCATCCTTCGTGAAGGTCATGCCGGGCATGTTGTCCAGCAGGGAGGTGATCGTATCCTTGAGCTCCGCGATCTCCCTGGCGGTGTTGGCCTCCCGCTCCGCTTCGGTCAGGCGTTCGCCAAGGGCCTGGTTTTCCTTGTAGTTGTTCAGCATCATCGTGATCACGATCATAAACAGCCCCAGGGAGACGGTGGTATACAGCGTATTGGTGCTGGTGATGCCCTTCGCCTGCTCGTGCAGATAGGCCTTTCGCTCCTCCACGCTCTTTCCGTCGTCGTGATCCGGGTGGTTCTGGTGGTATTCATAGATGCGCTCCACGGCGCTGTTGGCCGCGTTCTCCGTCTCCCTGGAGACCCACATCATGGCGGCGAACAGCACGAGCACCAGGAGTATGATCCAAACGATGATGCGCTGGCCGTGCTCCCTGTGGGGGTCCCGGCGGATCAGCCAGCGGAAATAGGTCAGGCCCAGCACCGACCACACGATGAACAGGATATAGGATTCCGTCTCCATGGCGTGGAAGGGCAGCAGGCCGGGGATGAGCAGCAGCAGTATGAAAACCGCCATCAGTATGGTGCCGATGATGCCGGTGATCCTTTCAAGGGACCGGTTCTCCGCCTGGGCGTGGCGGTAGACCGCGTGGGAAATGAGCGCGTAAATCAGCGTCGCGCCGAGGGTGGTGACATCCACGATCCAGCCGATGGCCGTTCTTCCCAGGAAGGGGATGAAGAAGGAGATCGCGACGATGGCGTGGATGGCCTTGCTCGGGATGCCCCGCGCGTTCAGCTCCGCGAGCCTGCCGGACATATCGCCTTCGCGTCCTGCCGCGTACATCAGGCGGCTCAGGGCCAGCATGTTGCCGATCAGGCTGGTCAGTATCACACCGAACAGCGACAGCATCAGCACCGTGACGCCGGCCTGTCCAAGGTAGTGATTGGCGGCGTAGAACGCGGGAACGGCCTTGATGCCCTCCAGGTTCCCCATGTCCCGGATGTAGGCAAGCCAGCTTTCATACTCCGGCGGATAGGCGGAGATGGAAAGCAGGGAGACGAACAGATAGAGCACCGTGGTGATCAGCACGGAGCAGATCAGTATTCCGCGCACCTTTTTGACCGGAAATGCGTATTCCTCTGAAAAATGGGATATGTTTTCAAAGCCGATGAAGGCCCAGGGCGAAATGGCCGCGATGCGGACGATCTGCCGGAAGGCGGTCGAGCCCTCGGTGTACAGCGGCGCGTAGCTGAAGGCGCTGTCATGCTTGAGCAGCGCGATGACGGCGCACACCGTAAAGCCCACGGCGAACGTCAGCGCGGCGATGACCATGATGCGGTTGGGCAGCCTGGAGCTGTTGGCGCACAGTATGCCGATGAGCACGATCGCGCCCATGGAGAGCAGCGCCTCGCCCAGCCATACGTGATAGCTGAATATGGTGTAGTGGAAGCCAAACTGGAATGTGTTGCCGAGGAAGAAGCGGGCGAACAGTGGAAGCGATGTCATGTTGGCCCACAGTATGGCCAGATAGGTCAGCAGCACAAACCAGAGAGCGACAAACCCGAGGTCGTTCCCGCCGACCCGCTTTTCAAAGGTATATATGCCGCCCGCGCTGGGCGCTTTGCGGATCATGTATTGCAGATTCCATGTGATCACGAGTATGACCGCCATGCCCAGCAGCATGCCGAACACCGTGCCGAGCACGCCGGATTTCTGCAAATAGGTATTGCAGGTTACAATAAAGGAGCCCCAGCCGATGCTCGTGCCGATGGAAAACGCCCACATGCCAAGCGGCGTAAAGCCGGCCCGCAGTCCGCCGGGATGTTTTTGGGCGTGCATCCCCGTGGATGTATTCTTTGCGCTGTGTTCCATGCTCAATGCTCTTCCCTCCCGCCCGCAGCTTCCCTCCGGGCCTTCAGATCGATTTTATTTTCATACATATTCTGATCCGCGCGCTCAAACACCTGGGCCACGCTGGCATCGCTTTCATACCTTGCCGCGCCGCAGGCGATGACGATGCCCCCGGTCTGCATGGCTTCGGCGTTGTGATCGTTCACCCGTTCGACCAGTGCTTCCATATGCTCATAGTCGCCCCCCTGGGCGATGACCGCAAACTCGTCCCCGCCGAGGCGGAACACGGGGCTGTGCCTGAAGATTTCGCATATGATCCTGCAGGCGTTCTTAATGTACTGGTCGCCGGCCTTGTGTCCCTCGGTGTCGTTGACCTTCTTGAGGTCGTTGACATCCAGTATCGCGATGGCGAACTCCGGCGCGCGCGCTTCGGCGATTTGCAGGTTCAGCCGCTCCTCGGCCACCAGATAGGCGTGCCTGTTTTTGACGCCCGTCAGCGGGTCGACGTTGGCCTCCATCTGCGCCTGGGCGAGGTGCCTGACATAGGATTCCTCCTGGCGCACCTGCGCGTCGATGTCGTTGATGCCGACGATCACGCGCGAGCCCTCCTTTTCCGCCACCATCGCCGCCTTGAGCTGCACATAGAGGGGCTTGCCCTCCATCATTATGCGATAGCTCAGCGTGAAGATGCCGTGGCGCTCGATTTCCGCCATGACGTTTTCCCTGGTAAACGTCGAAAGGAAGCGGTTCAGATCCTCGGGGTGGTTGATCCTTTGGGCGGCGTCCCGGGTGACGTTGAAGAAGTCCATGCCCGCCTTGGGAATACCATAGGCTTCATAGCCAGCGGACGCGCTGAATTCCCGATAGCGGTCGCCCTTGGGGTCCACGACGTAGATGCAGAGGAAGTCGCCGATGAGCGCGCTGATGCGCCTGTAGGCGATTTGCTCCTCCCTTACGCGCTCGGCCGCGCGGCGCTGCCGCACCTGCTCGTCCACGTCGGTCACGCCCAGTACGATGTAACGCTCGTCGTCCTCCATGCGGGAGACGCGCATGCTGACAAAGACCGGCCCCTCGTCCGAGATCAGGCGATAGGTCATGACGAAGGTCTTGTTTCGATCCAGGGCCGCCATCAGCGTCTTTCGATCCAGAGCCCGGACAAAGGCGGCGCGGTCCTCGGCATAGACGAACGCCTCGGCCTCGATCTGGCACTCCTCAAAGAAATGCCAGCCGCGCCGCACTTCAACGAGCGATTCGCCGTCTTCGTCCAGGCGGTATTCGATGAATTCCTCGGAATCCACGTTGACATAATACAGATCCCGGAAGCCCCGGGTCATCGACTGGGCGATGAGGGAATACATGATGCCGCCGCTGCGCGCCTTTTCATAGGCCTCCCTGGTGGTCGCCTTTTCGCGCCGGATGCGCACCATGTCCGTCACATCCTGGCACATGCCCAGCAGGCACTGCCGACCGGTGTAATCGGTGTATTTGATTATGGTGGTCTGCAGCTGCCGGGGATTGCCGTCTTCGTCCTGCGCGTCCTCAAAGAAGATGTAGGGCTCGTCCATGGAGAGCGCCGTGCGGTTGTCCTCGATGAAATGCGCCGCCTCCGCCGGGCCGAAGATATCGGCGTCGGTCAGCCCGATCACATCCGACGGACTGCCCTTTTTCGCGAATTCCGCGAAGGTCTGGTTGCAGGCCAGATAGACGCCGGTCGTCGCGTCCTTGGCGAAGGTCATGCCGGGCATGTTGTCCAGCATCGAGTTGATGGTGTCGTTCAGCGCCCTTACCCTGCCGATTTCCTCCGATGCGCGCCGGTATTCGTCCTTTTCGTCGTTGATCACGACCGTGTGCAGCAGACTCGTGCCCAGCATGTAGGCGATGGTGTGGAGCGGCAGATAGGGGAACCAGAGCTGAATAAACAGAAAGGTTCCCATGATAAACCCGAACAGCGCCAACGTCCGGTATTTCAGCTTTTTTTCAGATGGATTGTGGACGTAGGACGCGACGGCGTAGGCCGAGATCATGAAGAGCAGGAGAATCTGGACGGCGAGGATCACATAGCGAAAGGGAAGGGGGTGGTAGACGCACGCGCCGTCCACGGTGAAAAGCACGGGCGCAAAGATATTGATCACGGCGAGCAGTGTGATCGATCCGGCGATGAAGCGCCCGGCGTATACCAGGAATCGACCGAACCCGTTTTCCTCATCCAGATATGCGACGGTGTATTCCGCCCAGAACAACACGCCCACCGCCATCGCGATGAAATAGACGGTCGTATCGGCAAAAAGCAGTGCGCCCAGCTTTCGGCTTTCAAGGAAGCCCCACAGGATATCCGTGACGTAATACGCAAAAACCGCACTCAGGAAGCGCCTGTACGCCCTCCAGGCAGGTTTTTCAAAGGCGCCCCCGAGATTGAGGAGGACATCCTGGTTTTCAATCAGCAGTATCAGAACCGCAAGCAGACCAATCGCAGAATAATACATGCTCTGACAGCCTCATTTCGCCGTGCCTTTGATCGGGGTGGAGTGTGGTTCATCGGTCAGGGGTGTGGGGGCTCGAGCGTTTTTATTTCGACAAAGTCAGGGCTTTTGAAACATGCGCCGGAGCCCGCTGTTTCGGCTTTGGCAAATTACACCTGTTCTCTTATATCATATCATAAATCTGCGTTTAATGCTACCCCGAAAGTAAAAAACGATAAAAAGTCATATGTTGACCGGTTACTGCTAAGCCTGCGGCTTGGCAGTAACGGTCGAAGGGGGACAGGTCTGCCTTCGAGACAGCCCGCGGGGTCGGCGTACACGCCGCCGCCCCCCGATTGGAAACGAATGCCCTGAGCTGTAACATACCGTTGATTGCGGTTGTGTTAAATAGCTACTTTACCGGTTGACATTACTGCTTTACCATGCTATAATGCCATCAACCGTTGAGGAAGAATAGTAATCTCCTGTCCAAGCGCCAAAGAGAGTCGCGGGCGGTGAAATCGCGATGCGGGCGGCGGAGACGAATGGGCTTCCGAGGGCGAACCGAAAGGGCGGGGCCCGAGTAGGGGAGACGGAGTTCCCTCCGTTATCAAAGGGTGCCGTATGTTGGTACGGTATTGAGCGGGCGCGCAAGCGCCAAGCCGGGTGGCACCGCAGGGTCATTACAAGCCCTGTCCCAGCATGTTGTTACTGGGACAGGGCTTTTTCTCTGTCCCGCGCAAGGCGCCTGCCATCGGGGGCGCGGCCCACAGGAAAGGAGAATCCCCATGAGCGAGAAGAAAGTCATTCCCTACAAGATCTACCTGGAAGAGAGCGAGCTGCCGAAGACCTGGTACAACGTCCGGGCGGACATGAAGAACAAGCCCGCGCCGCTGCTGAACCCAGGCACCCTCCAGCCCATGACCGCCGCCGACCTGGCCCCGGTGTTCTGCGATGAACTGATCCGGCAGGAGCTGGACAACGACACCCGGGAATACCCCATTCCCCAGGAGATACAGGACTTCTACAAGATGTATCGCCCCTCGCCGCTGGTGCGGGCCTACTGCCTGGAGCAGAAGCTGCAGACCCCGGCAAAGATCTACTATAAATTCGAGGGCAACAACACCTCCGGCAGCCACAAGCTGAATTCCGCCATCGCCCAGGCCTATTACGCCAAGAAGCAGGGCCTCAAGGGCGTCACCACCGAGACCGGCGCGGGCCAGTGGGGCACGGCGCTGAGCATGGCCTGCTCCTATTTCGAGCTGGACTGCAAGGTGTACATGGTGAAGGTATCCTACGAACAGAAGCCCTTCCGGCGCGAGGTCATGCGCACCTACGGCGCGTCCGTGGTGCCCAGCCCCTCGGATACCACCGCCGTGGGCCGCAAGATCCTCGAGCAGTTCCCCGGCACCACCGGCAGCCTGGGCTGCGCCATCTCCGAAGCGGTGGAGGTCGCCGTCTCCAATCCCGGCTACCGCTACGTGCTGGGCAGCGTACTGAACCAGGTGCTGCTGCACCAGTCCGTCATCGGCGTGGAGGCCAAGATCGCCATGGATAAGTACGGCGTCAAGCCGGACATGATCATCGGCTGCGCCGGCGGCGGCAGCAACCTGGGCGGCCTGATCGCCCCGTTCATGGGTGAAAAGCTGCGGGGCGAAGCGGACTATCAGATCATCGCCGTGGAACCCGCCTCCTGCCCGTCCTTCACCCGGGGCAGGTTCGCCTACGACTTCTGCGACACCGGTATGGTCTGCCCGATGGCGAAGATGTACACGCTGGGCAGCGGCTTCATCCCCGCGCCGAACCACGCCGGCGGGCTGCGCTATCACGGCATGAGCAGCATATTGAGCCAGCTCTACCACGACGGCTACATGGAGGCCCGCGCCGTGGAGCAGACGAAGGTGTTCGAGGCGGCGGAGCAGTTCGCCCGGGTGGAGGGCATACTGCCCGCGCCGGAGAGCAGCCACGCCATCCGCGTCGCCATCGACGAGGCGCTCAGGTGCAAGGAGACCGGCGAGGAAAAGACGATCCTCTTCGGCCTGACCGGCACCGGCTATTTCGACATGGTGGCCTATGAGAAATACCACGACGGCCTGATGACGGACTACATACCCACCGACGCCGATCTGGAAAAGGGCTTCGCGGGCATCCCGAAGATCGACCTGTAACGGACCCAGACGGGATTGTACAATAATGGTGACTATTCGGGCGTGGGCTGAATAGCAGCGATCGGGCGGGGGAGCAGGCTCCACCGCCCGATTGCCGTTCGCCCGTGGGGTGAATGGCAACACAGCGGGGCATCCTGCCTGCGGACGTTCTTAAATCGCGGTTGCAATGGGGCGCTGTTTGTGGTATAAAAGGGGTGACGACATGCTTTGCGCCAACGAACAGGAGAGGGAGATCATGCCATGAAGAGCGCTTCAATGACACTGGACAGGGATTATATCGTCGGACGGATCGATCCGCGCATCTACGGCTCCTTCATCGAGCACCTGGGCCGCGCGGTGTACGGCGGCATCTACGAGCCCGGCCATCCCGAGGCCGACGAACAGGGCTTCCGCAGGGACGTGCTGAAGCTGGTACGGGCGCTGGGCGTGCCGGTGGTGCGCTATCCCGGCGGCAATTTCGTCTCCGGCTTCAACTGGGAGGATTCCGTGGGTCCGGCGGACAGGCGCCCCAGGCGCCTGGATCTGGCGTGGTTCACCACCGAAACCAACGCCGTGGGCCTGCACGAGTTTTACGACTGGGCGAAGAAGGCGGATACCGAGGTCATGTATGCCGTCAACCTGGGCACCCGCGGCCCGGAGAACGCCCGGGACATCGTGGAGTACGCCAACCATCCCGGCGGCAGCAAGTTCTCCGACATGCGCATCGCCAACGGCAGTAAGGACCCGCTGGGCATCAAGCTGTGGTGCCTGGGCAACGAGATGGACGGCCCCTGGCAGATGGGCCACAAGACCGCCTGTGAATACGGACGCATCGCCAACGAGTCCGCCAAGATGATGAAGTGGGTCGATCCCACCATCGAGTGCGTGGCCTGCGGAAGCTCCGCCTATGACATGCCCACCTTCGGCGACTGGGAGTACCAGATGCTCAGCGAGTGCTACGACAACATCGACTATGTCTCCCTGCACCGCTACTACGGCAATCCCACCAACGACACCCCCGGCTTCCTGGCCAGGAGCATGGACCTGGACGGCTTCATTAAATCAGTGGTGTCGATCTGCGACGCCGTGAAGGGCAAGAAGCACAGCAAAAAGACCCTGAACCTGTCCTTCGACGAGTGGAACGTGTGGTACCACTCCAGCGAGCAGGACAAGGAGATCTGGAAGCGGGAGAAGTGGGGCCCGGCGCTGCCGCTGCTGGAGGACATCTACAACTTCGAGGACGCGCTGCTGGCCGGCAGCATGCTGATCACCTTCCTGCGCAACGCCGACCGGGTGAAGATCGCGTGCCTGGCCCAACTGGTGAACGTCATCGCGCCCATCATGACCCGCAACGGCGGGGGCTGCTGGGCGCAGACCATCTACTGGCCCTTCATGCACGCCTCGAAGTACGGCAGGGGTACGGCGCTGATGGCGCTGGTTAACACGCCGGTGTATGACTGCGCGGATTATGAGGGCGTGCCGTTGATCGACGCCACGGCCACCCTGGGGGACGACGGCGGCGTGACCGTGTTCTGCGTGAACCGGGACATGACCGAGGACTTCCGCCTGGACATCGACCTGCGGGCCTTCGGCGATTTGAAGTTCAAGGAGCACATCCTGCTGCACCACGACGACACGAAGGCCGTAAACACCGAGGCCAATCCGATGAACGTTTCCCCTGTCGCGGGCCCCGGCGGCAAGGTAGAGGCCGGAAGGGCGCAGGTATCCGTTCCCGCCCTGAGCTGGAACGTGCTGCGCTTTGAAAAGATCTGAGGGGAAACGTCGATTTGACGGCGACTGTGAACGGCCCTGCCAGGCGAATGCGCCCTGCAGGGCTTGTTCTTTGAACATGGCCGTTGCGCCGCAGCCAGGCCGTTGGCAGCAGGCGGCGGCGGTGCAGACAGTTCTTTTTCTGTTGTTATGCCCTAACTCTCTAAAGGCTTCGGCGATTCGGCGAAGCGTCGTGCGCTGCATTTTTCATTGACATGTCACCCTTTCAAAGCTATAATTATCGAAGGCGATGCCGGATGACACAATATCCTGAGCGCGCAAACAAGGGCCGCGCTGTCCATGTGGGATGAGCCGGCCAAGGAGGCGCAACACTGTGAAGCTGATGAAGACGGAGGAGGCTGTTGGGCAGATCCTCTGCCACGATATGACCCAGATCATTCCCGGCGTGAAGAAGGACGCCGTGTTTCGCAAGGGGCATGTGATCACCGAGGCGGACATCCCGGTACTGCTGTCCATCGGCAAGGATCACGTGTACATCTGGGAAAACAACGAAAACATGCTCCATGAAAACGACGCCGCGCAGATGCTTTATGACATGTGCGCCGATGAGCACATGCGCCCGACGCCGGTCAAGGAGGGCAAGATCGAGCTGATCGCCGAAATTCCCGGTCTGTTCAAGGTCGATCGAAAAAAGCTGCTGGCCGTCAACGCGCTGGGGGATATGATGATCGCGTCCCGTCATGGCGATTTCCCGGTGGCGGCGGGGGACAGGCTGGCCGGCACCCGCGTGATACCGCTGGTGATCGAAAAGCAGAAGATGGAGGAAGCGAAGCGCGTCGCCTCGGGCGGGCCGATCTTCCGCATACTGCCTTTTGCGCACAAGCGGGTGGGCATCGTGACCACCGGTAACGAGGTGTTTCACGGGCGCATTGAGGACAGGTTCACACCCGTCATCGTGGAAAAGGTGAGCGCCTTCGGCGCTGAAATTGTCGGCCATGTGCTCAGTGACGACAATTCCGAACGCATCGCGGCGGGCATACGCAGCCTGCTGAACGGCGGCGCGGACATGATCGTCTGCACCGGCGGCATGAGCGTGGACCCGGACGACCGAACCCCTGCCGCCATCAAGCGGACGGGGGCGCGGATCGTCAGCTACGGCGCGCCGGTGCTGCCCGGGGCGATGTTCCTGCTGAGCTATTACGGCGCGGCGAACATCCCCATCATCGGTGTGCCCGGCTGCGCCATGTACAACAGGCGCACCGTGCTGGATCTGGTGCTGCCCCACCTGTTCGCGGACGACATCCTTGAAAAGGCGGATCTGGACCGGCTGGGCGAGGGCGGCCTGTGCCTGAACTGCCCGGTCTGCCATTTCCCCAACTGCGGCTTTGGAAAGTGAGGGGGGCGGCATGATCGAGCTGTACAACGCCCTGGCCGGCGTGAATCCCAACGCCCTGAACGCCGTGCTGACCGTCGTGGACGGCCCGGACTTCGGCGACAAGTGCCTGCTGTCCGGGGGCAGGCTGCTGTGGGAACGGGACGCGGGCGGCTTCTTTGCCCGCCACCTGGACGCCCTGCGCGACGTCAGCCGCAGCGAAACCGTCGGCGTCGACGGCCAGAGCGTGTTCTGCGAGGTGCTGGGCAACGAGAAGAAGTTCGTCATCTGCGGCGGCGGACACGTCTCCATGCCGCTGATTCGGCTGGCACTGATGCTGGGCTGCCCGGTCACGGTGCTGGAGGATCGGCTCACCTTTGCGGACAACGCCCGTCGCGCCGGGGCGACAAAGGTCATCTGCGACGCCTTCGCCCAGGGCCTCGCCCGGATCGAGGGCGACGCCGACACCTACTTCATCATCGTCACGCGGGGCCACCGGTACGACCGGGAGTGCCTGAACGCCATCAGCCGCAAGCCCCACGCCTACATCGGCATGATCGGCTCCCGGCGGCGCGTGGCCATGGTGAAGAAGGCCCTGATCGAAGAGGACGGCTGCGACCCCGGGGTTGTGGGCGGCGTCTATTCGCCCATCGGCCTGGACATCGGCGCGGAAACGCCGGAGGAGATCGCCATCGCCATCATGGCCCAGATCATACAGGTCAAGAGCGCAAGCGGGCGCAATTCCAGCTATCCCCGCGACCTGATGCGCGCCCTGCTGGCCCAGGAGGATCAGCGGATGCCCAGGGCGATGATCACCATCGTCGCCAGGCGGGGCAGCGCCCCGCGCGATGTGGGCACCAAGATGCTGGTCTATCCGGACGGGCGCTGTGTCGGAACCATCGGCGGCGGCTGCGTGGAGAGCGACGTCGTTCGCTCGGCGCGGATGCTGCTGGACGAAAAATGCCCCTCGACACAAATCTTCGATGTGGATATGACCGACGATGACGCGGAGGACGCCGGCATGGTGTGCGGCGGCGTGATCCGGGTTCTGGTGGAGGTCATCGAACCGGTGCGGGTGAACTGAGGGCGTCTCGCGGCGGCAGGTTGCTTCCGCGAGACGTTGCCGAAAATGCATGGAGAGAAACGATGAACGAAAAGCTGACCCACTTCGACACGGCGGGCAACGCCGTGATGGTGGATGTGACCGGAAAGCAGGAGACCGCCCGGGAAGCCGTGGCCGAGGGCTGGATTCGCGTCGGGGCCGAGGCGATGAAGGCCATATTGGAGGGCACGGCCCAAAAGGGCGACGTGCTGGGCGTAGCCCGCGTGGCGGGCATCATGGCCGCCAAGCAGACGCCCCAGCTGATACCGCTGTGCCACCCGCTGCCCCTCGGCAAGAGCGCCGTGGATTTTCACACGGACGAGGCCGCCGGTACCGTGACGGCCACCTGTACCGTGAAGGTCTCCGGGCAGACCGGCGTGGAGATGGAGGCGCTGACGGGCGTGAGCGTGGCGCTGCTGACGATCTACGACATGCTGAAGGCCATCGACAAGGGCATGGAGATCGGCGGCATAAGGCTGATGAAAAAGACGGGCGGCAAAAGCGGGACCTTTTGCCGGTGACGGAGCCATGAGGGATTCAGAGGGAAGAAATATCGAATATGTCCGGGTTTCCATCACGGACAAGTGCAACCTGCGCTGCCTGTACTGCATGCCCGAGGCGGGCGTGGAATACATGCCCCACGACGAACTGTTGAATTACCGGGAGATACAGCGCATCGTATCGTGCATGACGCGGCTGGGCGTGCATGCCGTGCGGCTGACGGGCGGCGAGCCGATGGCGCGGCGGGGGTGCCTGAACCTGGTCTCGATGCTGAAGCAGACAGAGGGGATCGACCGCGTGGCCATGACCACCAACGGCATACTGCTCAGGGGCCGCGTGGCGGAGGCAGCGGCGGCGGGGCTGGACGCCCTGAACATCAGCCTCGACACCCTCGACCCGGCCATCTTTCGACAGATGACCCGGTGTGGCGACGTGAACGACGTGCTGGCGACCATCTGCGAGGCGGTGGACTGCGGCCTGCGGGTCAAGCTGAACGCGGTGGCCGTGCGGGGCCTCAACGAAGGCGGCCTGTGCGACCTGGCGGCGCTGGCGCGGGAAATGCCGGTGGACGTGCGGTTTATCGAGCTGATGCCCGTGGGCTGCGGCAAGGGCCTTTCCCCCGTGCCCAACGACGAGATCAGACAACGGCTGGAGGCCGCCTTCGGCCCCATGCCTTACATAGATGAGCGCCGCGGCCTGGGCCCGGCGGTGTACTACAGGCCCGAGGGCTTTATGGGCTGCGTCGGCTTTATCAGCGCGGTCAGCCACGAATTCTGCGAGCATTGCAACCGCGTGCGACTGACGCCGGAGGGACAGCTCAAGCTGTGCCTGAACCACCTGACGGGGGTGGATCTGCGGGCGCTGGTGCGGGGCGGCTGCGACGACGCCGCGCTGACCGACGCCATACGCCAGGCCATACGCAACAAGCCCAGGCGCCACGGCTTCGCCGATGCCATCGACGACCGGGAATCCCGCCGGATGCACCGGATCGGAGGATAGGGGCATTGGGCGTGCAAGGCTGAGCATTGGGCATCTGAAAGCCGGCAGCATGGCCTGCGCCGTCCGCTTTCGATCATCGGTTCTCAATTTGAGCAAGAATGAATATTCCTGCGCCGGATTGTCCCGGCGCATTCGCAAGGAGGGATCGTTGTGGCCTACAAGGTGGCGATTATCACGCTGTCCGACAAGGGGGCGGCGGGCGAGCGGGAGGACAGGAGCGGCCCCGTGATACGGGACATGGTCGTTGAAGCGGGCTACGAGGTCGTCAGTCAACAGATCCTGTCCGACGAGCCGAAGGAACTGATCCAGGCGCTGACGGACATCTGTGACAACCGCAGGGCCAACCTGGTGCTGACCACGGGCGGCACGGGCTTTTCCCGTCGGGACAACGCGCCGGAGGCCACGATGGCGGTAATCGAGCGCAACGTCCCCGGCATCGCCGAGGCCATGCGGGCAAAATCGCTGCAAATCACGCCCCGGGGCATGCTGTCCCGCGGCGTCAGCGGCATTCGCGGCTATACCCTGATCGTCAACCTGCCCGGCAGCCCCAAGGCCGTCCGGGAAAACCTGGAGGCCATACTGCCCGCGCTGGCGCACGGCATCGGCATACTGGTGGGGGACGAGAAGGAGTGCGGCAGCGCCGAATAGGGATGCTGCCGATGGTTGAACACGGGTTGAACAGGCGATTCCCAAACCGTAAACCCGGAAGAGAAGCGCCTTTCAATAATACAATGGCAGTAAATCCTGCCGGGGAGTGTTTTGACCATGAAGAAGACCCTGACCCTGCTCACTGCGCTGGCGCTGCTGGTTGGCTGCGCGAGCGCCCTGGCGGAGACCGAGATCATCGTGTTCGCCGCCGCGTCCATGATTCGATTCGTCCGGCACCCTCAAGACCCAGATCCAGGAGGGCGCGCCCTGCGACCTGTTCATCTCGGCGGCGAAGAAGCAGATGGACCAGCTGGACATCGACGCCTCCCCCGAGGTGAACATCGAGGGACTGGATTTCGTGGACCGCGCGACCCGCGTCAACCTGCTGGAGAACAAGGTGACGCTGGCCGTGCCCGAGGGCAATCCGAAGGGCATCGAGAGCTTCGACCAGGTGGCGGCGCTTTTGAAGGAAGGGGATATCCTGCTGGCCATCGGCAACAGCGACGTGCCCGTGGGGCAGTACACGCTGAAGATCTTCGACTTCTACGGCATCGACGAGGCCGCGGTGGCCGGCAAGCTGACTTACGGTTCCAACGTCAAGGAGGTGACCACGCAGGTGGCCGAGCAATCCGTGGACTGCGGCATCATATACGGCACCGATGCCTTCTCGGCGAAGCTGACCGTCGTGGACGAGGCCACCGAGGCGATGTGCGGCGGCCGGGTGGTATATCCGGCGGCGGTGCTCAAGACTGCGGCGGAACCCCTGGCCGCCTGGGATTTTCTGAACTATCTGCAAACGGACGAGAGCGCCGGGGTGTTCGCCTCGGTGGGCTTCACGCCGATTGCGGGGGCGTTTTAGCCGGCATGACAGGGCGGGCCATGGGATCGTGACCCGCCCTGTCGGCCATGTCGATGTTTGGAAGCCGACGCTGCAAGGCTGGGTTTTGAATGGATGACACAGGCTCTGTTGGCAAGTCAGGAAATCAGCAGGCAGCAGGCGGCTGAAATTCAGCCGTTAATGCGCCATGAGCATTGTGCGGTGTTTCCTTAGATCATTCCGGAGGGCGATGCCATGAACGCGCTTTCACAGATCGGGACGGCGGACTGGTTCCCGCTGTTCAATTCCCTGCGCATCGCGGCCCTCGCCAGCGTGATCGTGTTCTTCCTGGGCATCGGCTGCGCCCGCCTCGTGGCCCGGCTGCCAAAGGCGGTCAAGGGCCTGCTGGACGTGATATTGACGCTGCCGATGGTGCTTCCGCCCACGGTATGCGGCTATTTCCTGCTCATGGTCGTGGGGATCCGGCGTCCGTTGGGGGCGCTGCTGGATCAGGCGGGGATACGCTTCGTGATGACCTGGTACGGGGGCGTGCTGGCGGCGGTGATAGTGTCCTTTCCGCTGATGTACCGCACGGCGCGGGGGGCCTTTGAGGCCTTCGACGAGACGCTGGCCTATTCCGGGCAGACGCTGGGTCTGAGCGATATCTATATCTTCTGGCGCATCCGCATGCCGGCGTGCAGACAGGGTATACTGGCGGGGTTCGTGCTGGCCTTTGCCCGGGCGCTGGGGGAATACGGCGCGACCTCGATGCTGGTGGGGTATACCCCCGGAAAGACCGCTACCATCTCCACGACGGTCTACCAGCTCTACCGCACGGGCGACGACGCCGGGGCGCTGCGGTGGGTGCTGGTGAACCTGGCCATCAGCGCGGTGGTGCTGCTGGCCGTCAACCTGTTGGAGGTCAAGCAGAAAAAGGCGGTGGTTCGTTGAGCCTGTCGGTGGACATCGAGAAGCGCTTGGGCGACTTTCATCTGCGCGCCCGCTTTGAATGCGAAGCCGGCGTCACCGGCCTGCTGGGGCCCTCCGGCTGCGGCAAGAGCATGACGCTCAAGTGCATCGCGGGCATCGAACGCCCGGACAGGGGCCGCATCGTGCTGGATGACCGGGTGCTGTTCGATTCCGAGGGCCATGTCGATTTGAAGCCCCGGGAGCGCCGGGTGGGCTACCTTTTCCAGAATTACGCGCTGTTTCCCAACATGACCGTGGCCCAGAACATACGCTGCGGATTGTGCCGGGAAAGGGATGAGGCCCGCCGGAAGGGGGCGCTGGACGAGGCGTTGGCGCTGTTCGGGCTTCGGGAATTGGCCCGGCACAAGCCCCATCAGCTCTCGGGCGGCCAGCAGCAGCGGGTGGCGCTGGCCAGGGCGCTGGTGAACCGGCCCGCGCTGCTTTTGCTGGACGAGCCTTTCTCGGCGCTGGACGCCCACCTGCGGCTGCGGCTGCAAATCGAGATGCTGGATGCCCTCAGAAGCTACGGGCGTCCGGCGCTGCTGGTGACCCACGCTCGCAACGAGGCCTACCGCATGTGCGAGCGCATCGCCGTGATGCAGGAGGGCTTCGCCCTGCCTCCCGAGGACACCAAGCAGCTTTTCGCCAATCCCGGCACGGTGGCCGCCGCCATGCTGACCGGCTGCAAGAACATCACGCCCGCTGAGCGGGCGGGGGAGCGCCAACTGTACGCGCCGGAGTGGGGTGTCACGTTGGAAACGGCGCTGCCCGTGCCCGAGGACGTGACCCATGTGGGCATACGCGCCCACTACTTCGGCCAGAAGGTCGCCCAGAACCGCTTTCCCGTCGATTTTGTGGGCGACATGGAGGAGCCCTTCGAATGGGTGCTGGAATTCCGCTACGCGGGACAGAAGCCGGACAGCCAGCCGCTGTGGTGGCGCATTCCCAAGGAAAAGCATCCCCAGCGCATGCCGGAGGCCCTGGGCGTCGCGCCGGTGAACGTGCTGCCGCTGCGGCGCGGGGACAATGGGCGTTGACCCGTAACAAAAGTCAGGAGGAATGGAACGCCGTGAAAGCCGGACAGATTTCCGCCGTGGTGCTGGCGGGGGGCTACAGCACCCGCATGGGCCGGGACAAGGCCTCCCTCGCGCTGAACGGGCGGACGTTTCTGGAGATCCAGGTGGACAAGCTCCGGGCGCTGGGCGTGGCGGACGTCATGGTCTCCGGCGCGGGATACCGGGCGGCGGGCGCCCGGACGGTGGCGGACATCTATCCCCACAGGGGTCCGCTCGGCGGCGTTCATGCCTGCCTGCTGAGCGCGGCGCATCCGGCCTGCCTGGTGGTGAGCACGGATGTGCCGCTGATTCCGTCGGAGGCGTTGATGGAACTGGCACAGGCCCATGTCGGCGGCGTCACGGCGCTGTGCCACGGGGAGCGCGTCGAGCCGCTGATGGCCGTTTACGACTGCGCGCTGGCGGGCGAGGCCGAGCGGCTGTTGAATTCCGGGAATACGTCGATGATGCAGCTGCTCAGGCGAGCCCCGCTGACGCGGTATGCGTACCGAATGGATGAATTCCTGCTGACAAACTGCAACACGCTCGAGGACTATGCCCGCATACTGGCCTGCGGAGAGGGAAAACCATGAAGCACCTATTGCTCTGCGGCAGGCGCAATTCGGGCAAGACTGCCCTGTTCAACCGCCTGCTCGCCCGCTGTCGCATGCCGGTCTACGGCTTTCTGACGGGCATCACCGAAACCGACCCGGAGGGCTGGCATCAGGTCCACATGTTCCCGGCGGACGGTTCGGCAAGCGAACCGACCGGGGAGAATTTCGTGTGCCGCTGCAACACGCGCCAGCGGGCGGTCAACCTGCGCGTGTTTGAAACCCTGGGCGTGCGCCTGCTGGACGCGGCAAGGCCGGACGGCATACTGGTGATGGACGAGCTGGGCTTCATCGAAGCCGACGCGCCGACCTTTTGCGACAGGGTATTTCGCCGCCTGGACGGGGATATTCCCATACTGGCGACGGTGCGGGACGCCACCATTGAATGTGCATTCCTGGACAGGGTAAAGGCCCATCCGCGGGCGGCGCTGTACAACGTGACGCCGGACGGGATGGAGGCGCTGTATGAGCAACTGTTACCGATCGTCGAGGGCTGGAATGAGGTGTTGAAATGCTGAAAAAGGTTGAATACGAGCAGGCTGCGTCGCTGCTGGCCGGGCTGCCCGTCCGCCTGCGCGGGGAGAAGGTGCCCCTCGAAGCGGCTTTGGGCAGGCATCTGGCGGAGGACATACGGGCCGCGTTTGGGATGCCGCCCTTCGACAAGAGCCCCTTCGACGGCTATGCCTTCCGGGCGGAGGACGTTCCCGGCGCGCTGAAGGTGCGCGGGGAATCCGTCACCGGCTGCGAAGAACTGCCGCCGCTGGCGCCCGGTACGGCCATGCGCATATTCACCGGCGCGCCGGTGCCCGAGGGCGCGGACGCGGTGATGAAGCAGGAGGAGACCGAGGTCACGGGCGATACGGTGCGCATACCGGTGGGCGTTTACCCCGGCTTCAACGTGATCCGCCGGGGGGAGGATTACCCCGAGGGCGCGGTCCTGCTCACCGCCGGAACGCGGCTGGGTCCGGCCCAGCTCGGCACGCTGGCCTCCCAGGGCCTCGACGCCGTTGCCGTATATCAAAGGCCGAAGGCCCTGTTCCTCTCCACGGGGACGGAGCTCTCCGAGCCGGGACAGCCCCGGCGACGCTATGGCATCTACAACAGCAGCTATTACTCCCTCAGCGGCTATTTGCGGATGATGGGCTTCGACGTGGCCCGCGGCGGAACGCTGGCGGACGACCTGGCGGGCATCAGCGGCAGGATCCGCGAGGGCCTCGCGTCGGACGCCGATTTGGTGATCACCACCGGGGGCGCGTCGGTGGGGGATTACGATTTTGCCGTGCGGGCCGCCCAGGCGCTGGACATGGAAATCCTGTTCTGGAAGGTTCGCGCCAAGCCGGGCGGGGCGCTGCTGGCGGCCTGGAACGGCGAAAAGCTGCTGCTGTCCCTGTCGGGCAATCCCGCGGCGGCCATGATGAGCCTGCTGGTGGTGGCCCAGCCGTACCTGCGAAAGCTCACCGGCTCGAACATCGGCAACGAATCCCTGGAGCTGCCGCTGCTGAACGGCCTGGCCAAGCGGAGCCGATCGGTGCGGATGCTTCGGGGACACGCGGTCATCCGGGACGGCGTGACCTGGTTTGAGGAAAATCCGGGCCGGGGCAACGGCAACATCGCCTCATTCGGCGATTGCGACATGATCGGCATCATTCCGGGCGGGAGCGAACCGTTGCCCGAGGGCGCGGTGATCCGGGTGCTGCGCCTGCCCCCGGATCTGCGGGACTGAGATGCTGTGAGGTCGTACCAGAACAGATTATCAGCAATAAAAATAAGGCTCTTCACGAAAACCTGTGGGACGGGAACGCCCTCCCTGAGGGCGTTGCCGGGTGTCCCACAGAAAACGCGAAGCGCCTTTTTGGCTCTTTACGGAAAGTTGTGAAATGAAAACTCCCTCCGGCCTCTCTGCGATCGGCCACCTCCCTCGGTGAGGGAGACAGGATGCCCGCCTTCGCTGCCTTAAGGCTCCCTCCCTGAGGGAGCTGGCATGCGCAGCATGACTGAGGGAGTTCCACAAAATTCCACAGAAAACGCGAACCGCCTTTTTTTCAGCCTCATGCGGCGTACCGGATTCGCCTTGTACCATGGATTTCCGCCTGAGAGAGCCTTTGCAGAGAGCGGGCATTGGCCGACAACCCGTTCGTTTGAAATCACATCGTCGACTGCAGGGCGGACAGGCGTTCGCGCAAAAGGGATTCGGACATCCCGGGATGCACGGTCTCAGTCGATTCCACGGTCAGGGCCGCCGCTGCCATGCCCGCGCGGGCGGCGTCGAACAGGTTCATTCCCCTGAGTTGCGCCCACACCAGCGCCGCCGTGAAAGCGTCCCCCGCGCCGGTGGCGTTGGTCATCTGCACCGGCACGCCTGCCATGAAGCGCACCGCCTGCCCGTTCGCGCAGCAGACCCCGCGCTCGCCCAGGGTGATGCAGGCGTTCTCCACGCCCATTGCCACCAGCTTTTGCGCGGCGGCCTCGGCGGTGGGCCGGTCGTGCACGGGCAGCCCCGTCAGCGCTTCCGCCTCCAGCGCGTTGGGCTTGATAACATGGAGCCTGGGCAGCGCGGGCAGCAGCCTGCGGGCCTTGACGGCGGAAACGGCATCGGCGTACAGCGGCACGCGCAGGCGCTGCGACAGGTAATCGATGCTCGCCTCGGGCAGATTGGCGTCCAATACTACGGCGTCCATGGCGTTCAGCGCGTCGATGCGGTCCGACAGCGCCTCCGGCGTCATGCGCTGGCATATCGCCATGTCGTTCACGGCCAGCTGCATATCGCCGTTGAAATCCGCGATGAACAGATAGGCGGAGCTGGCCGCGCCGGGGAAGGTGAAGCACAGCCCCATATCCACGCCCGCCCGCGCACAGTCCACGCGCACGACGTCGGCGAATACGTCCGTGCCCAGCGGGGCGATCAGGTGGGTCGCGACGCCCAGCCGGGCCAGATTGCACGCGATATTGCGCCCCACACCGCCGGCGGACAGCACCACCCGTCCGGGGTTGGAATCCTGCAGGGCGATTCGGCCCTCGGGAAACCCGCCGATGTCGATATTTGCCGCGCCGACCACCGCGCACCGGAAAACCGCAGGCATCGCCACACCCTCCCTTTCGCATTACAGATACTGTCCCTGTTCATGAAACACAGCATTATCGACTTGCGCAGTATTCACGGGCCATGAGCATTGTGCGGGGTTTCCATAATACATGGGATGGCCTCACCCATGCCCTACCGCCCAACGGTATATTTCAGCAGCGCTTCCTTCAAAAGTTCGATATCCACGGGCTTGGACAGGTGGGCGTTCATGCCCACCTCCAGGCACTGCCGGACATCCTCCTCAAAAGCATTGGCAGATAGGGCGATGATGGGAACGGTCGCCGCGTCGGGGCGGTGCAGCCTGCGAATCTCACGGGTTGCGGCGAGGCCGTCCATGACGGGCATGCGCATATCCATCAGTATCGCGTCGAAATGCCCCGTCTCGCACTGCGCAAACAGCTCCACGGCCCGCTGTCCGTTCTCCGCCCATTCGCAGCTCATATCCTCCAGGTCCAGCAGATCGGCGAGAATTTCCGCGTTCATCTCCTGATCCTCCGCGATCAGCAGATGCATGCCCTTCAGCGCGCCGTCGTCGCGCTCCGTTTCACTTGGGGCGGCCTCCGGCAAAACGGTTTCATGCGCCCGACCCAGGGATACGGACACGGTGAAGGTCGTGCCGCGCCCCTTCTCGCTCTGTACGCCGATCTCGCCGCCCATCATATCGACGATGCTCTTGGTGATCGCCATGCCGAGGCCGCTGCCGCCGTAGCGGGTGGTGTTGCCCGTGTCCTCCTGGGAGAACGCCTCGAACAGCCTGGGCAGGTAGTCCGCGTCCATGCCGACGCCCGTGTCCGCCATCGTAAAGCGCAGGGTGACCCTGTCGCCTGCGGAAGCCGCCTGCTCGACGGTGAAGGTGATCGTGCCGGGCGGGTCGGTGAACTTCACGGAATTGCCGAGTATGTTGATGATCGCTTGCTTGAGCTTCAGGCTGTCGCCCACATAGTATTCGTCCAGCGGGTCGATGGGATTGCAGACGAAGCGCAGGCCCTTGTCGTCGCACTGTCCGCCCACGATGATGCGGATTTGCTCCAGGAAATCCCGGAAGGAGAAGTGCTCCTCCCTGAGTTCCATATGCCCGGATTCGATGCGGCTCATGTCCAGTATATCGTTGATGATGGAGAGCAGATGCCGGGCGCTGGCGCCGATCTTGTTCAGCTCGTCCCGGGTGTGCGGGGATATGCTTTCATCCCGCAGCGCGATGCTGTCCAGGCCGATGATGGCGTTGATCGGCGTGCGGATTTCGTGGCTCATTCTCGAAAGGAAGCGGGATTTGGCGCGGTTGGCGCTATGAGCCTCCTCCGCCGACGCGACGGCGAGATTTTTCGCGCTCTGGTTGTAGAGAATCGCGATGAACACGGCGGCCTCCATCAGGGTGACGAGCGCGAGCGTCGACAGCAGTATGATCAGGGGCCTGTAGAACACCCGGGTGTTGATGAGGGAAACGGCCTGCCAGCCGCCTTCGATCCTTTCGGTGAAGACCATGTATTCCTCGCCGTTGAAGCGCAGCTCAAACTGCTGGTCGTGCTCGCCGTACAGCGCTGAGGCGAGGGCCGCGCCGAGGGTGTCCTTCTCCTCCAGATAGTTTTTGCCCAGCTCGGGATCGTCGGAATGGGCGATGACCTGCCCGCCCTTGTCCAGCACAAGGCCGTAGCTGCCCGGGGTCTGTTGGGCGATCTGCTGGGTGATGACCTCGATCCGGCTCAGCGTCACGTCCAGGGCGATGACGCTGACGCCGTCGGAAAGCCGCTTTGCCATCGTCGTCAAAACCGTCTTGGTCTGATCGTCCAGATAGGGCTTGACGAAGGTCACTTCGCTGTCGTCCGCCATGGTTTCCAGATACCACGGGCGCTCCGTCGGAACGTAATCGTCGTCCGGAACCCAGCCGACGCCGTCCAGGTATTCGCCGTTGATCCAGCCGTACAGGCCGGTATAGTCCATGTCGATGGATTTTTTGATGCTCAGGGATTCCGCGGTCAGGTATTCCAGAATTTCGCTGTTCGGCTTGTTTTCCCGTATCATCTCGTCCACCACGTGGCCGGCGAGTATGACGGTGTTCTTGCGCACCAGCAGGTAGCCGTCAAATTCCTTGGCGGACTGTACGGCGTTCACCTTGCCCTGCAAACAGATGCTCTCCTTCGTGGTGCGATAGAAATGATAGCCGCCCGCGCAGGTGGCCGCGACGGTGATCAGAAACACGAGCGACGATGCGATAACGCTCTTCGCGCCCATGTTTTTTATCACTTCCCGGATCTTGCGCCATTTGTCCATAAAGACCATCCATTCCACAACCGTTGGTCACGTTAAATTCACTGCATTCAGTTTAACACAGACGCCGCCGTTTGACAAGCGCGCCCGACGACTTTATCTGGCCGGAAGATCGGGAAGACTGCGGTTTATAAGTCAGGGAAGCGCTGGTTCGAACATATTTTCCGCCAAAGCTGCATGTTTGGAATTTATGATACACACTCTGTTATATATAACGTGGGTATTGACATAGCTGATATAATTAATATATATTGTCGTTTGTTGTGCGCGGGGTAAAAACTGCCTGTGACGGAATCGAACGGGGGAGTCGCTTATGACAAAGAACAGGCTTTACATGATCGTACAGTCGGCGCTGATTTTGCTGCTGGTGATACTGCTGTCTTCGGCAGCCATCCGCATCTTTTTGGAGGGCGACGCCATCCAGCGGAACGGGGATCTGTTCTACTGGATCTATACCCGGGACAGGGTCGCGGAGCGCTTCGCGCCCATCGCGCCGCTGTTCTTCGCGGCCATTGGGCTGACGGTCGCCGGCTGGCTGCTGGGCGTGAAGGACGAGAACGCGGACAAGCCAGTGCAGGACACCCAGATCGCGCGGGATCTGGTCTGCGCCCGGGTGCAGTCGCCCAGCGACGCCATGCGCAGGGAGCAGGCGACGCAGAAGAAGCAGCTCTGGGGCGGCTGGATCGCCTTTGCGCTGTGCATGATACCGGTGGCGCTGTACTGCCTGAACGGCGCGCACTTTGACCATCCCCACGAGGGCACCGACGGGGAGTTTTTGAACCTGATGCGGGTATTCCTGCCCTGGGTGGCGGTGGGCTTCGGCTGTCTCTGCGTGAGCGCCGCCCTGCGGGGCAAAAGCGAGCGGCGGGAGGCCGACGCCGCAAAGGCGCAGCTGGAGGCGGAAAAGACGGCGGGCGTCGGGGCGGCGGCGCGGCCCCTGCCCTGCAGGGCCGTGAAGCAGGCCCCGGCGAAGGGCGTCCTTGTGATAAGGTATGTCGCGCTGGTCCTGGCCGTCGTACTCATCATCGCGGGCATCAAAAACGGCGGCATGGCGGATGTGCTCGCAAAAGCGACAGCGATTTGTATGGAGTGTGTTGGACTTGGCTAATAAGATTTCGGAATGGTGGCAAAGCCACAGGCCCACGACCCGAAGGCTGGCCCAATTGTACGCCGCGCTGCTGTACAACGCCAACCTGAAGGGCTTCATCGTGGGGGACATCAATCAGACCGCGCAAAAGGCGGTGTGCGTGCCGGGCTTCAACTGCTACTCCTGCCCCGGTGCGATTGGCGCGTGCCCGCTGGGTTCGCTGCAAAACGCCCTGACCGACGCGAAGCATACCGCGCCGTGGTACGTTGTGGGCATACTGCTGCTCTTCGGCATCACGCTGGGCCGCACCATCTGCGGCTGGTTCTGCCCGCTGGGGCTGATCCAGGAGCTGCTGCACAAGATTCCCACGCCGAAGATCAAAAAGAACGGGATCACAAGGGCGCTGTCCTATCTGAAATACGTGATACTGGCGGTGTTCGTGCTGGCTATACCGCTCTGGTACGGCGTGCGCCACGGCGTCGCCATGCCCGGCTTCTGCAAGTACATATGCCCTGCGGGTACCCTGGAGGGCGCTTTCGGGCTGTTGTCCAACCCGGTCAATGACGGCGAGTTCGCCCGGCTGGGCATACTGTTTACCCGCAAGTTCGTCATCATGGTGATCATCGGCGCGGCCTGCATATTCGTCTATCGCGCCTTCTGCCGCTTCATCTGCCCGCTGGGGGCGATCTACGGCCTGTTCAACAGGTTCGCGCTTACCGGCGTGAAGGTCAATCCCCAGCGCTGCAACGGCTGTGGGGCGTGTGTGCGGAACTGTCATATGGACGTGCGGCACGTGGGCGACCACGAGTGCATCTCCTGCGGCAAGTGCATCGAGCATTGTAATCAGGGGGCGATTGCCATGAAGTGTGGAAAGCTGACCTTAAAGGGCCCTGAGACCGGCAAGAACGCCGATCCCGAGCCGGAAATCGCCAGGCGCAGGCGCGCCGGGCGAGCCGTGTGGGGCGTCGCCCTTGCGGTGCTGGTGTTCGTGCTGCTGTGGTTCAACGTGATCCATCCGCCGAAGATGACCGCCGAGGCGCAGGCGCCTGACGCTGCGGCGATTCCCGGGGCGACGGTTGAGCCGGAGGAGGCGCTCGAGCCCGAGGCGACGGCTGAGCCCGAGGCGACGGCTGAGCCCGAGGCAACCGCTGAGCCCGAGGCGGACTACACCAGCGACGCGCCGGTGGGCTACGACGTGGGGCAGCAGCTGGCGGACTTCACCGCGCCGCTGATCGGCGGGGGCGAGTTCCACCTGGCGGACACCCGGGGCAAGGTGGTGTTCATCAACCTTTGGGGCATCCACTGCAAGCCCTGCATCGGCGAGCTGCCCTACTTCGAGGCGTTGAAGGAGAAGCACCCGGATGTGGAGGTTCTGGCCGTGCACCTGGGCCTGTTCAACACGGAACAGCAGGTTTCGGACTTCCTTGCTGACAAGGGCTGGGATCAGATCAAGTTCACGCTGGACGACAAGGATCAATCGCTGTTCGCCGTCGTAAACGGCTCGTCGAAGCTGCCGCAGACCGTGGTGCTGAACCCGAAGGGCGAGGTGGTGTTCAACGAGCGCCGCTCCGTGACCTACGAGATGCTGGAGCAGCTGTACGACAAGGCCGGCGGGAATGCCGTTGCGCCTGAGACGGCGGCGTCGGAGGTCGCTGCGGCGCCTGAGGCGACCGCTGAGCCCGCCGCGGACTACACCAGCGACGCGCCGGTGGGCTACGACGTGGGGCAGCAGCTGGCGGACTTCACCGCGCCGCTGATCGGCGGGGGTGAGTTCCACCTGGCGGACACCCGGGGCAAGGTGGTGTTCATCAACCTGTGGGGCATCCACTGCAAGCCCTGCATCGGCGAGCTGCCCTATTTCGAGGCGTTGAAGGAGAAACATCCGGAGATAGAAATTCTGGCCGTGCACCTGGGCCTGTTCAACACGGAGCAGCAGGTTTCGGATTTCCTGGCGGACAAGGGCTGGGACCAGATCAAGTTCACGCTGGACGACAAGGATCAGTCGCTGTTCGCCGTCGTGAACGGCTCGTCGAAGCTGCCGCAGACCGTGGTGCTGAACCCAAAGGGCGAGGTGGTGTTCAACGAGCGCCGCTCCGTGACCTATGAGATGCTGGAGCAGCTGCTGACACGGGCGGAGGGGTGATTGATAATCATCCATGTGATTCGGCTGAATTACGCTGAATGATCTTTGTTCAGGCCGCCCTGAAGGCCCTCCTTTGGGCTGGCCTGTCGGCCGGCCGGCAGGGAGCCTGTGAGGCGCAGACGCGCGCCGGAACGGGCTGTAAAACCTCGTGGATATACGGAAATACATCGAAGCGAACGCCTGCCGTCCCGGCTGCGCCGAGCCGCATTCCTTTGAGAGGGTGGCTTTTGGTTATTAACAGCCCCTGCCCGCGCAGCGGGTCGAAGGGCGTGCAGGACTGAACAGTCACGAATAATCGGCATATCCTTCGTTCCGTTTGGTGTGCATGCCCGGCGCAGGGCTGCAATACCGGGCGAAGCGGAGGATTTGTACGTCGCCGGGGGAGATGGCGGGATATGATACTACAGAACAGGGTACTGATTGTCGGATGCGTCGCGTGGCTGCTTTCGCAGATCGCCAAGACCATCGTCCACCTGATCATACACAAGCACCTGGTCTGGGAGCGCCTGTTGGGGGACGGGGGCATGCCCAGCAGCCATTCAGCCACGGTGACCGCAGTGGCGGTGACTACGGGATTGCAGTGCGGCTGGGACAGCCCGTTATTTGCGGTGGCGGCGATACTCGCGCTGATCGTCATGCACGACGCCATGGGCGTGCGCCAGGAGACGGGCAAGCAGGCCAAGGTGATCAACAGCATGGTGGAGCTCATCAATTCCATGGGTCGCGGCGAACTGACGCTGGAGGAGACGCTGAAGGAGTTTGTGGGCCATACCCGCCGACAGGTCGTCGTGGGCGCGCTGTTCGGCGGCGTGATCGCGCTGGCCTTCAACGCGATGCAGTAATGGTCCTTGCCGATTAATGAAACCCCGCAGAATGCGCAGGGCGCATAAAGGGGCTGTAAAAAACTCATGCATATGCGCAAGCACATTGAAACGGACGCCCTCCGTCCCGGCAGCGCCGGGACGGAGGGCGTCCGTACCTGTATAGCCCAAAAATTATGTTTGCCCTTTTGAAGTGAGTATTTCGTTGAGGCTCTCACTCGGCTTTGCCGACCGTATTGTTTCGATCGGAGCCTGAAAACGCGGCAGGAGAAACCCTTATCCCTGTCCGAGCGCCGCCTGCGCGGCCTTCAGGCTGTCGATGATGGGCAAATGCTGGGGACAGGCGGCTTCGCACGCGCCGCAGGCCACGCACCTGTCCGCCGTCTCGCCCCGCTGCACGAGCTGGCCGTAGTCCCAGTTGTGCCTGGGGTCCAGGTTGTACAGCGACTGCTTGTTCCACGCGGAGAATATGCCCGGAATGTTCACGCCGTTGGGACAGGGCATGCAGTAGCGGCAGCCGGTGCAGCCGATCTTTCTGCGGGAAAGATAGGCGGCGCGGACGTCTTCGATCAGCTTCAGCTCCTCCCCAGCCATGATGTTCGGGGCCACGGTGTCGAAAATGCGCAGGTTGTCGTCGATCTGCTCGATCTCGTTGCAGCCGGAGAGCACGGTGGCCACCTCCGGGTGGTTGCACAGCCAGCGGAACGCCCATTCCACCGGTGAGCGCTTCACAGGGAAGGCGTCGTACAGCGCCTGTACGTTCTCCGGGGCGTTCGCAAGCTGTCCGCCCAGCAGCCCCTCCATGATGACCACGGGGATCCCC
Organism: uncultured Eubacteriales bacterium; assembly: GCA_902778995.1. Taxonomy (GTDB): domain Bacteria; phylum Bacillota; class Clostridia; order Christensenellales; family Aristaeellaceae; genus UBA2862. Next base: position 15,783 of record CACYZW010000042.1, on the reverse strand, counting down.
AGCCGTCCGGCCAGTTCCAGGCCCTTCGTGCCGGCCTGGTTGTCCACGTCCATGAAGTTGTACTGGATCTGTACCATGTCCCAGTCCCAGGCGTTGATGATGGCTTCGAACGCCTCGTATGGGCCGTGGAACGAGAAGCACTTGTAGCGGATCTTGCCTTCCCGCTTCATGTCATCGAAGAATTGGGGCGCGCCGATGGACTTGAAGTATTCCCACTTTTCCCGGTTGATGCCGTGCATCAGGTAGAAGTCGATGTGGTCGGTCTGCAGCTTTTTCAGCTCCTCGTCCAGCAGCGCCGCCATCTCCTGGCGGTTGTGCACGTATTCCGCGGGCATCTTGGTGGCGATGTTGACCTTCTCCCGGTAGCCGTCGCGAAGGGCCTTACCCACCACGGTTTCCGAGGTCCTGTCCAGGTAGACGTAGGCGGTGTCTATGTAATTCACGCCGCCGTCGATGGCCCTGCGAATCAGGCCGATGGCCTTCTGTTCGTCGATGATGGTGTCCCCGGAGGCCGGACCGTTGAAGCGCATGCAGCCCAGGCCAAACGCTGAGCCCTCGATGCCCAGCTTGCCGAATTTGCGGTATTTCATTTATTTTCCCCCCGTCACAGCATCAGCCTGTAGATGGCGGCGCAATCCGCTTCGCTCAGCGTCACGAAGCCGGAGATGCTGCCCGGTCTGCCGTCGCCGTTGCACAGCACGTCCACCAGCTTCGGAATATCCGCTTCCTTCGCGCCCAGCTCCGCGAAGTTCTTCGGCATGCCGATGGAGATCAGGAAGCGCCTCAGGGCTTCGATGCCCGCCCTGGCCGTGACCTCGGGGTGGGCGAAATCCATCTGGCAGCCCCACACCCGCACGGCGACCTGGGCAAAGCGCATGACGTCGTGCGCCATCACATAGCTGAACACGGCGGGCATGGTCACGGCGAGGCCCGCGCCGTGGGCGCAGTCGTACAGCGCGGAAAGCTCGTGCTCGATGTTGTGGCTGTTCCAGTCCTGGCTGCGGCCCACGCCGCAGGCGTTGTTGTGGGCCATCATGCCCGCCCACATGATGTTGGCCCGGGCATCGTAGTTGTTCGGGTTCTCGATGACCCGGGGTCCCTCGTGGACCATGGTCAGCAGCAGCGCCTCGATCATGCGGTCGGTGACCTCCACCTCGGCGGTGTTGGTCAGGTAGCGCTCGTACAGGTGCGCCATGATGTCGGTGATGCCGCAGGCGGTCTGGTAGGCAGAAAGCGTCTGGGTCAGCGCCGGGTTCAGTATGCTGAACCGGGGGCGTATGGCGTCGCCGGTGGCCCCGCGCTTGAACATGCCGTTTTCATTGGTGATGACGGAATCCGGGCTGCCCTCGCTGCTGGCGGCGGCGATGGTGAGTATGGTGCCCACGGGCAGGGCCTTTTCTATATATTTGCCGCTGTAGAAATCCCAGAAGTCACCGTCGTAGACGACGCCAGCCGCGATGGCCTTGGAGGAGTCGATGGTGCTGCCGCCGCCCACGGCGAGCACGAAGTCCACGCCCTTCCTGCGGCACAGCTCGATGCCCCGGTACACCAGGCCGCTGCGGGGATTCGGCTTGACGCCGCCCAGCTCGACCCAGTCCAGGCCCTCGGCCTTCAGCGCGGCCTTCACGCGGTCCAGCAGGCCCGAGCGCACCACGCTCCCGCCGCCGTAGTGCAGCAGCACCTTCGAGCCGCCGAAGCGCTTCACCAGCGCGCCCGCCTGGTTTTCGGCATCCCTGCCAAAGGCGAAATAGGTGGGGGAATAAAAGCTGAAATTGTTCATATCATGTCCTCCTGTCTGCTTTGCTGTTGATGACATTATATATTCACCGGGATGGCGGCGCAATGCTTTCGGAAATGATATGAGGATGTATCAAGATTATTCGGGTATTGTTCATGGATGGGCGGCCGGGCCTGCCCTTCAATGTTGACCGTCCGCCTGCATCGCGTTTTTGCGGTACTGTCCCGGACTCATGCCGCAAATTTTGTGGAACTGGCGGCTGAAGTGCTCGGCGCTGTTGTAGCCGCAAAGGGCCGCGATCTCCAGGACCCGCAGGTTCGTATGGGCCAGGTAGTCCCGGGCGAGGCGAATCCGGCTGACGATCACGTCGTCCATGCAGGAGACGCCGAACTGCCGCTTGTAGAGCAGCTGTAAATAACCGGCGCTGATGTGCAGCTGGGCGGCCATGTCCTCGACGTTCCAATGCCTGCGGGGCTGGTTCAGTATGTGCCGCCGCAAAGCAGCCAGCTCCAGACGGTAGTCCGAGACGCCGGACTGGTCGATGCCGGCGCTCAGCTTGCGAAACAGCAGTGACATCAGCTGGGAGACGACGGTCTCGTAGTCCTCCTGCATGTGCTCCCAGGTCAACAGCTGGAACAGGTTGTGGCAGTAATCCGGGTCGAGCACGGGAAAGGGCTGGTTTTGCAGCGGAAACTGGGTGACATAGGCCTCGTCAGAGGAGAATATGATCCAATCGTTGGCGTAGCTGTCGCCCCAGGCGCCGTATCGGTTCTGGGCCGAGGGCGTGAACAGCGCAGCGTGATGGGCCGGATAGACGCGCTCCGCGTCGCCGTTGAAAAAGCGCAGCGGCGTATGGGTCAGTATCAGCAGATAATGGCCGTGGTTTTGGGAAACGTCATAGACAAAGTCGGCGGGATGCTGCGCATCGTAGCCGATCATGTGGATGGTGTCCATGGTCTTATGTCCTTAATTCGGGGGCAAATTTCTCCATGTGCATGCGCAGGTTGACGCAGCTGCGCATCAGCCGGGCGGCCTCGGGCCATTCCGGGCGTTCGGCGAGCAGCTGGAAGCGGTCAAATTGCGTGCGGGGCAGCTTCATCAGTATGCGCCGCGCGCCGTTGGACAGCTTCGGCGCGGGGGAGTGGCAATTCAGGCACACCGCGCCGCCCAGATCCGGGTCGAAGCGGGCGTCCCCGTCCACGGGCCTGCCGCAGAGCATGCAGGCGTCCATTCTCGGCGAAAGGCCCATCAGCCGCATGAAGTGGGCCTCGAAGGCGAAGGTCACCAGCTCCGGCGGCAGCTCGCCGTAGTTCAAATGGGCCAGCGCCCGCAGGGTGATGATGAAAAGCTCCGGGGCGGGGGTGTCGGGGAGGATCGCCGTGTCCAGCAGCCGCAGCCAGTAGACGCCGTGGCGCAGCCGGTCATAGTCCCCCCGCAGCTCAAAATAGCTGTCGGAGATCTGGCACTGCTCCAGGGAATAGCGCTCCCGGTGCTGATAGAGCTGAAATTCACCGCTGGTGAAGGGTTCCACCGCGTTGACCAGCGGCGACTTCGGCCTGCGACAGCCCCTTGCGATGGCGTCCACCCGCCCCATTTCCGGCGAAAAAAGCGTGACCATGCGGTCGTAATCGGAATAATCCGCCCGGCGCAGCACCAGCGCGGGGATCGTCAGGACGGGCATGTCATTCCTCGTAGCCCAGCGCCCGCAGGTCGCCGGTCCGGTTGCGCCAGTCCTCGCGCACCTTCACCCACAGCTTCAGGTTGACCTTCGTGCCCAGAAGCCGTTCGATGTCGCCCCGGGCCTCGCTGCCGATGGTGCGCAGCATGGCGCCCTGCTTGCCGATGATGATGGATTTGTGGCTGGGCCGCTCGCAGTATACGTTGGCGTGTATCTCGGTCAGCGTGTCGGAGACCTTTTTTATCTGAAGCATCTCCACGCCCACGCCGTGGGGCACCTCGTCTCGCAGGTTCCGGAGGGCCTTTTCCCGGATGATCTCCGCGCACATCACCCGCTCGGGCTGGTCGGTGATCATGTCGTCAGGGAAGTACTTCGGGCCCTCAGGCATGGCCTCGATCAGCAGCCTGAGCAGCAGGTCCACGTTCTCGCCGGTGCGGGCGGAGGTGGAAACGATCTGGTCAAAGCCGCAGTCGTGGAGCCTGGCAAGCTGGGGAAACAGCTTTTCCTCGGGCACGATGTCGATCTTGTTCACCGCCAGGAACCTGGGACAGTTCATCTTCGCGATGTCCTGCATCACGGCCATGTCGCCCGCGCCGATGTGCTGGCCGTCCACCACGCACAACACGGCGTCCACGCCCTCCCGCGCGTCGTTGGCGGACTTCATCATGTATTCGCCCAGCTTGGTGCGGGGCTTGTGCAGGCCGGGGGTGTCCACGAATACGATCTGCCAGTCTTCCCCCGAGGCGATGCCCAGCAGCTTGTTGCGGGTGGTCTGGGGATGGTTGGAGATGATGGCCACCTTCTCTCCAACGAAGCGGTTCATGAGGCTCGATTTGCCCACGTTGGGGCGGCCGAGTATGGCCACAAAGCCGGAACGAAATTTCTTGTCAGACAATGGTCTTCCTCCATGCGTCGCGGGTCGCTTCGGGAGCGTCTCTGCGACAATATTATTCAATTTAATTATATCACATGTGCGGTAAAAGTACAATCGAACAAATGTTTGACATTGAAGGGACTCTATGCTATAATCCAAGTGAAAGGCCGCTACACTGTCTACAGCCAAAGGAGGGCTTGGGCATGATCTACACGCACCATATTCCGTCCCCGCTGGGCCAGATACTGCTCGCGGCGGATGACGCAGGGCTTACCGGGTTGTGGTTTGTCGAGAACCAGCGCCACATGGGCGAGGGCCTCGCGGCAAACGCCATGGAACACCCGTCGCCGTTCTTTGACGAAGCCTCGCGGTGGCTGGACATCTACTTTTCCGGGCGCGATCCGGGATTTACGCCGACGCTGCACCTGACCGGACCGGACTTTCGCAAGCATGTAGGAGAGCTGTTGCTCCGGATTCCCTATGGAACCGTCACCACCTACGGCGACCTTGCCCGGACGATCGCCCGGCAGCGGGGGATCGAACACTTCTCCAGCCGCGCGGTGGGCGGCGCGGTGGCCCGCAACCCCATTTCCCTGATCGTGCCCTGCCACAGGGTGCTGGGCAGCGGCGGCAAATTGACCGGCTACGGCGGCGGCCTCGAGCGCAAGAAGGCGCTGCTGAGACAAAGGCCGCAAACGCAGAAAATCCTTCCGAAAGAAGAAGATCGGAAGGATTTTCTGCTTGCCGTGTTGGCGTCGCCTGCAAAATGCGGTCATTTACGGCGGGGTAAACTCCCTTTTTTGCAGGCTCGCCGCCTTGCCTTGCAGCCTTTTTCAGCGGCCTGCAGTCTGTTGACTTTGCCAACATCCTGAGCCGCCGCTATGGACGCCGTCAGCCCGCGACGTCCATATACAGCGCCACCAGCATCGGATAGTATTCCGACTGGTACATGTGCTGGCCGTCCACATAGGCGTAGGCCTGATAGGTTCGGCCCAGGGTCGGGCTGGTGATGGAGCTCTCGTTTACGAGGATCACCAGCTGGCGCTCGGTTGTGCCCACATCCATCACCAGGTACTTTTTGCCGTCGTCGTCGGTAAAGCTGTCGATGAGCGGGCCCTTGCACACGAAGCTCTTGTAGCGCCAGTTCTCAAACAGCACGCGCAGCTGCGGGTAGTCCATCGCCCAGGCGCGCCCGGACATTTCGGCCAGCGAGGGCCTGTAATTCACGTTCAGGCTGATCTCCGCGTCCTGCTTGCCGGGCTTGGTGGCGCGGAAGCGGATGATGTTGTTGCCGTAGGTGGAGAAATTCGCGATGAAGGAGAAGCGCCCCGTCTGCTGATCCACGGACAGGCTTTCCTCGATGTGGTCGGTGTCCACCTCGATAGACGCGCCGGGCTCGGTGGTGCCGGTGACGGCCATCGTGCGGGCCGAGGAGACGTTGCCGACGGTGGTGTCAAGCTCCAGCTCGATGTCGTAGTGCTGGCGGAAGATCACCAGTTCATGGCGGCATTCCCGGTGCTTCGGGGTGCGCACAATCAGGGTGATGACGTTGTCGCCGATGGGCTTGACGCTGACGTAGGTGGACAGGTAGCCGCTGCGATCCACCGATTTGGTGACGTCCTCGCCGTTGACGAACACGGTGCTGCCGGGCACCACGTTCAGCGTCAGCGGGTAGACCCCCGTGACCACGGTGGTGCGCTCCTGGGCGGGACTGGTGACCTGAAGGGGCGAATCGGGCACGTTTACCTGGAAGTTGAATTGGGGAAGCTCGGTTTTTCTGCCGTTTTCGGAGATCAGCATGGGCGTCAGCGTGACGTCGGCGTACTCCACATCGGTTATGCTGCCGTTGAACCAATCGGAATCGGCTACCTCCATGCGGGCCACGCCCCCCGAGATGGAAAGGGAGCGGCTCAGCTCTGGCACGTAGATCTGGTCGCCGTCCTTGCCGAAAAAGATCATGGCGTGGCCCTGGCGCATGTCGTCCATCTTGATCTCGGAAAGGGTGGGGGTGTAGGCCCCGCGGGTATAGAGTCGGTTCAGCTGGTAGCTTTTGACCCAGCTGGCCAGCTTGTACGCGCCCACGGACAGCCCGAATATGAACAGCACCACAAGCACCGCCGTAAAGGCCTTCTGGCCGGCGGTGCGTTTTTCACGGCGCTTTTCCTGTTGGGGCTGGGTCTGCGCCTGGGCGGTGGGCAGCGGCTGCTTGCAGCTTGGACAGTACAGCGCGTCGTCCGCGCACACGCCGCCGCAATAAGGGCATTTCATCTGATTATCTCCTGATATTATTGATACAATTATAGCACATCTCCCTTTTCGGCGCAAAGATTTGTGAGTCAAATTTGTGTTTAAGTATCGACAAGACTGAAAATTGTGCTATAATGAACCCATGGTTTTATAACTTGTATGGTCAGGCGCCCTGTCGCGCCGGACCGGGAGGTGTCTCGCATGGATGATTTTCTTGAAACTGTCGCCGTCAGGCGCAGGCAGGGCCTTTATACGGTGCTCTATTACGCGTGCTGGCTGCTCATCGTCATATTCGCGCTGGTCGCGGCGGTGTCGCTGTCCGGCGCCATCGGCGTCAACCCCGAAACGGGCGGCATGGTTTTCGTCTGGCAGAACCTGGTGGCGGCGCTGGTGTTCGGCGGCGCGGCCTATCTGCTGTGGCGCGGCAGCGACAACTGCCGGGTGGAGTACGACTACACCTTCACCAACGGCAATCTGGACGTCTCCCGTGTGCTGAACAACAAGCGCAGGAAGTACCTGACCGCGCTTGAAATGAAGGACGTCATCCGCTGCGGGCCCGCGACCGGCCCCGCGTTCAAGAAGACGCTGAACGAGCCCGGCATCAAGTGCCACAACTGGTTCGTCAACCGGGACGCCAAGCTGTACTATTTTTATTTTCAGCGCAAGGGCGTCAAGCACGTGATCGTGCTGGAGCTGACCGACGAGATGGTGGCGATGATCCGCAGCAAGAACTATCTGCCGCGGGAGGCCTGGTACGACGCGGAGGGCAGGAACAGCTATGCGGCAGGCATATCTTGACAACAGCGCCACCACCCGGCCCTGCGAGGCCGCCGTCGAGGCGATGGCGCGCTGCCTGCGGGAGGGCTGGCACAACCCATCCGCCGTGTACAGGCCCGCGGTGGAGGCGCTTCGCGCCATGCGCGACGCCCGCCAGCGGCTGCTGGACGCCGTGGGCGGCGCGGGCTGCGACGCCATATTTACCTCGGGAGGCACGGAATCCAACAACCTGGCCATACTTGGCGCGGTGGGCCGCATGCGGGGCAGGCAGGTTCTGGCTGTCAGCGCGGTGGAGCATCCATCGGTGCGCTCGGCCTTCGACGCGCTGGCCGAAAGGGGCCACGACGTGCGCGTGATCGGCGTGGACGGCGCGGGCCAGCTGAAATGGGACGCGCTGGAGGCGGCGCTGAACGACGGCGCGTCGCTGGTCAGCTGCATGCAGGTGAACAACGAGACCGGCGCGGTGCTGGACGCGGCGCGGCTGCATGAAACCGTGAACGGCAGGGCGCTGATCCATGTGGACGGCGTGCAGGGCTTTTTGCGCGTTCCCTTCGATATGCGGCTGGCCGACCTGTACACCGTCAGCGGCCACAAGCTTCACGGCCCCAAGGGCGTTGGCGCGTTGATCGTGAAAAAGGGCCTGCGCCTTTCGCCGCAACACGTGGGCGGGGGACAGGAAGCCAACCTGCGCTCGGGCACGGAGAACACGCCCGGCATCGCGGGGATGGACGCCGCGATCCGGGAGTTGACCGCCCTGGGGCCGGACATGCCCCGGCAGCTGATGGCGAAGAAGCTGCATTTGATGGCGGCCGTGCGCAGGGCTGTGCCGGACGTGATCGTCAACGGGCCCGCCCCGGAAGACGGCGCGCCCCACATTCTCAACCTGGGCTTTCCGGGGGCGCGGGGCGAGGTCATGCTCCATGCGCTGGAGGGCGAGGGGATCTACGTGTCCACGGGCTCGGCCTGCTCGTCGAAGAAGCTCAAGGTCAGCGGGGTGCTGACGGCCATGGGCATTCCCCCCAGGACGGCGGAATGGGCTGTGCGCTTCAGCCTCAGCCCCCATACGACGATGGAAGAAACAGACTATGCCGCCGAACGGATCGGCGTTCTGTACGATCAGCTAAAGCGGTTCCAAAGGAGATAAGCGGTATTATGCGGGATGTTTTGCTCGTCCGCTATGGCGAGGTATTCCTGAAGGGCGCAAACCGCCCTCATTTTCTGAAAGTGCTCACCGACAACGTCAAGCGGGTGGTGAAGCCCCTGGGCGGTCACGTGTGGCTGTCCGATTCCCGGGTGTACGTTTCCGATTTCAACGATCTGCAGGCCTGCATCGACTGCGTGCGCAAGGTGTTCGGCGTGTACTCCGTCAGCCCCGCGGTGGAGATGGAGAAGGACCTGGACGTCATCGCCGGGGCGTGCGTGAAGATGATGGCCCCTTATTCCGGCACCTTCAAGGTGCTGGGCAAGCGCAGCGACAAGAAGTTCCCGATGAATTCCATGGAGCTGGCCGCCGAGATCGGCCACAGGGTGCTGGAGGCCAACCCGAATCTGAAGGTGGACGTCCACAAGCCCCAACACAAGCTGATGGTGGAGATTCGGGACAACGCCTACATCTGCGTGGAGGAGATCATGGCCGTGGGCGGCATGCCCATGGGCACCGGCGGCAAGGCGGCGCTGCTGCTCTCCGGCGGCATCGATTCCCCCGTGGCCGGGTACCAGCTGATGAAACGGGGCGTGCGGCTGTGCGCCATCCACTTCCAGAGCCCGCCCTACACCGGCGAGCTGGCCCGGGACAAGGTCATGCAGCTGGCGAAGAAGCTGGCATGGTACTCCGGCGGCATGCGGGTGTACCTGGTGCCCTTTACCAGGTGCCAGCTTGAGATTCACGAGAAGTGCCCCGACGAGCTGGGCACGCTCATCACCCGGCGCTTTATGATGCGCATCGCACAGATCATCGCCCGGCAGTTCGGTGCCCAGGCGCTGATCACCGGCGAGAGCCTGGGCCAGGTGGCTTCCCAGACCATGGACGCCCTGTGCTGCACCGACGCCGTGGTGGACATGCCGGTGTTCCGGCCCCTGATCGGCCTGGACAAGACCGAAATCATGGACATCGCGCAAAGGATAGACACCTACGAGACCTCGATACTGCCCTACGAGGACTGCTGCACCGTGTTCACCCCCCGCCATCCCGTCACCAGGCCCAAGCTGGAAACCATGCCGAAGGCCGAGGCAAAGCTCGACGTCGACGCGCTGGTCAACGAAGCCGTGGAGGGCACTGAGATGGTGATCCTCGAAGCGTGAAAACCAATTAGGAATGAGGAGTGAGGGATGAGAAATTGAGATGGCATGGAGCCCACACCATTCATTCCTCATTCCTGATTCCTGATTCCTCATTAAACCTATGACGATTGCGGAATACATTTCAAAACTCAGGCAGAATCCGTCCTTCATGGACAACGTGACCAGCTGGCAGGTGATCCCGGCGCGTCCGGCCCACTACGGCGACTTCCCGCCGGAGCTGGACGGGCGCATCGCGGAGGCCCTCAGGCGGCGGGGCATCAATCGGCCCTACATCCACCAGGCCCAGGCCATGCGCTCGGCGCTGGCGGGGCAGGACCTTGTGGTGGTCACGCCCACGGCCTCGGGCAAGACGCTGTGCTACAACGTGCCGGTGCTCCAGTCGATCCTGGCGGACGAGGCTTCCCGCGCGCTGTACCTGTTTCCGACAAAGGCGCTCTCCAGCGACCAGGTGGCGGAGCTGTACGCCATGATCCAGGACATGGGCGTGGATGTCAAGGCGTATACCTACGACGGTGATACGCCCGCTTCGGCGCGCTCTGCGATCCGGCAGGCGGGCCATGTGGTGGTCACGAACCCGGACATGCTGCACCAGGGCATACTGCCCAACCACGCCAAGTGGGTCAAGCTGTTTGAAAACCTGAAGTACGTGGTCATCGACGAGATCCACGCCTACCGGGGCGTGTTCGGCTCGAACCTGGCCAACGTGATCCGGCGGCTCAAGCGCATCTGCGCCTTCTACGGCGCCGACCCCACCTTCATCTGCTGCTCGGCCACCATCCGCAACCCGAAGGAGCTGACCGAGACGATGATCGGCAAGCCTGTGCGGCTGATCGACGAGAACGGCGCGCCGGCGGGGGAGCGGCACGTGGTGTTCTACAATCCGCCGGTGGTGAACGCCCAGCTGGGCATCCGCGCCGGGAGCATACCGGAGACACGGAAGATCGCCGCTTCGCTGTTGAGAAACGACGTGCAGCACATCGTGTTCGCCCGCTCCCGCCTGACGGTGGAGGTGCTGGTGCGTTACCTCAAGGACATGGTGCGCGACCCCCTGGGCAACGCGGGCAGGGTGCGGGGCTACCGGGGCGGCTATCTGCCCACCCAGCGCCGTGAGATCGAGCGTGAGCTGCGGGCGGGGCGCATCACGTCGGTGGTGTCCACCAACGCCCTGGAGCTGGGCATCGACATCGGCCAGCTGGACGCCTGCGTGCTTTGCGGCTATCCCGGCACCATCGCTTCCACATGGCAGCAGGCGGGCCGCGCCGGACGGCGGGGCAGCGTGTCGCTGTTGATCGTGGTGGCGTCCTCCGGCCCGCTGGATCAGTACATCATACAGCATCCGGAATACTTCTTCGCCCAGTCGCCGGAGCAGGCGCTGATCAATCCGGACAACCTGTACATACTGCTCAACCACATCAAGTGCGCCGCCTACGAGCTGCCCTTCGAGGAGGGGGAGAGCTTCCAGGGCGTCGAGGACACGCCGGAGCTGCTGGACTATCTGCGGGACGAGAACATACTCCGGCAGGTGGCGGGGAAATACTACTGGATGGCCGAGGAGTTCCCCCAGGCCGGCATCAACCTGCGCTCCGCCACGGATCAGAACTTCCTGATCGTGGACATCACCGACCCGAAGAAGCACCGGGTCATCGGCGAGATGGACCGCTTCACCGTGCCGATGCTGCTGCACCAGTACGCCATCTACATGCACGAGGGCACCCAGTACCAGGTGGAGCAGCTGGACTTCGACGACAAGAAGGCATACATCCGCCGGGTGGACGTGGGCTACTACACCGACGCCGACCTGACCACGAGTCTCAAGGTGCTGGACGAATTCGACAGGGAGCCGGACGGCCCGCTGACGCGCTCCCGGGGCGAGGTGCTGACCTCCTCCATCGTGACGGTGTTCAAGAAGATCGCCTTCGACACCCACGAAAACCTGGGCTGGGGCCCGGTGACCCTGCCTGAGCTGGAGATGCAGACCACGGCCTGCTGGTGGACGCTGCCCGGGCATCTGGAGGACGTCTATGAGCGCGAGCCGTTGAAGAACGCGCTGATCGGCCTTGCCCACCTGCTGCGCCACATCGCGCCGATGTACCTGATGTGCGCGCCCCAGGACATCAGCGTGGTCTACCATGTGAAGGACACCTTCACCGGCGGCCCGACCATCTTCCTGTACGATTCGGTGCCCGGCGGCATCGGCCTTTCCGACCGGGTGTACGAGATGCGCCGGGAGCTGTTCGCCCGTGCACGGGAGCTGCTCGCGGCCTGTCCCTGCGCGGACGGCTGCCCCTCCTGCGTCGGCGCGACGGCAGGGCCGGGGGCAAAGGGAACGCTGATGAAGCTGCTGGATGAACTGCTGGCCTGATCTTTGAAAAAATGCGTGTACCACGCCCATTGAAAGGAGAATGAAAATGGCAGAAGTCAAGATCTACACATCCGAGGACATGAAGTTTGAGAACCTGAGCAGGAACCATCTGACCCTGGTGGACTTTTGGGCCACCTGGTGCGGGCCCTGCCGCATGATCGCCCCCATCGTGGAGGAGCTGGCCGCCGAGACCGAGGGCGTGACCTTCGCCAAGGTCAACGTGGACGACTACGGCGACGTGGCCGCCGGCCTGGGCATCGAGGCCATACCGACGCTGTTCCTGTTCAAGGACGGCAAGGCGGTGGACAAGGTCGTGGGCGTGCAGACCAAGCAGGCCCTGAAGGCCATGATCGACCGGAACCGGTAAGATTCCTGCTTGCATGGGAGGCAATTGAAAATGAAGGGCTTGTGCAGATTCGTTCGAATGTGCTATGGTTTGATGTTTCTCTGCATATTCTGCCTGGTACTGTTCTGCTCGAATGAAGATTTTCTGTATAAAAAGACTTTTCTGCACGGCAATCTGGTTTACGCCGCTATCGGCGTTGCCATTGCGGCGGTGTCCGCCGTGTTTGTTTCCCGACCCAAAGCGCGGCGGCTCGCATTTGATGAGACCCGTATCAACAGGCTCGTCGCAGTTGCTGCCGCCGCACTGTTTGTCATACAGCTTTACATCTTCCACAACATCATGTTTGCCTCCGGTTGGGATTCGTCAATCATTGTGAAAGCGGCGCGCTACAGCGCTGGCTATTCCAAATCGACGACCACTTGGTATTATTCTTTCTATCCCAACAACCTGCTCATCATACAGTTGTATGGGCTGCTTCTGAAGATCAATGTCTGGGGTGGGCTGTTGAACAAGCCCTATGATCTGATGTGTATCATTGCCCTGAATACGCTGTTGAACGCCCTCTCCTGCTACATGGTCTATGTCATTGTCCGGCGTCTGTATGGCGCGTACTGGGCGGTCATAGCCTTCGTGGTCAGCGTATTGCTGTTTGGAATATCCCCCTGGAGCTCAATTTGCTATTCGGACGGTCTGGCGCTGTTCTTTCCGACGCTGATCATCTGCCTGTATACATGGAAGCCCACGGGGAAGGCGGGACATATAATCAGGTATGGCGGTATGGTTTGCGCGTCGTGCCTGGGATATATGTTCAAACCGTATGTGCTGATTACTTCGATGGCTGTCATCCTGGTATCGGCATGCAGGATGGCGTCTCAAGGTCGGAAGCAAGCGCTGCGAGGCATCGCGATCATCGCGGGCCTGTGCCTTTGCTTTATCGGTGTCCACAAACTGTTGGACACTGGCGTCAGGGCACTGGTGGAGCGGGTGGACGGCATTGAGATCGACGATGAGCAGACACACGACTGGCAGCATTTTTTTATGATGGGAATGAATACGGAGCGGCAGGGCGTATTCTCCCAGGAGGATTGCAACTTCTCCGAAGCCATCCCCACGCGCCGGGAACGGGCCCGCAGCAATCTTGAAGTCGCGTTTTCCAGAATTCGGGATATGAAGCTGTCAGGGTTTCTGAACCAGATGAAAAAGAAGATGCTGATTACTTTCCACGACGGGACCTTTTCCTGGGGGATGGAAGGAAATTTTTTCAAAAAGATCTACGATCCACCCAACCAGAGCGTGGCGCCGGCCCTGAGACAGTTCTATTACGTCGATGGAAGCCATCATCAGCACTTCATGAGCTTTGAACAGTGCATATGGATTTTCGTGCTTCTCATGAGTCTGTTGGCGTCTCTATCCAGAAGGAAGGATTCTGTGGAGCCTGTCATCGCCATACTGATGTTGACGCTGGTCGGCTTTGTCATCTATGAAGCCCTGTTTGAGGTTCGCGCGAGGTATGTCTACACCTATACGCCCGTCATAGCCATGCTGGCGACGATGGGATTGAGGGCCTGCGCGGATTTGGCGGTAGGGTTGCGCAAGAAGCGGGGAGAAAAAGAATAAAAGCGCGTCGGTGGTAAGGAACCTTCACGAAATAACTTGCACATCTTGCTTGTCTGAATCCGTCCCTGCTGCGTTGTCGTCGGTCAACGTGCCCCGCGTTGACCGAAGTGAAGCAAAGACAGGGCGGAAAAGATTCCCGCTGATGATTGCCATTTAGAGCAGGTTAGTATTACCGATCCTTTTCAGAGCCGATGAATATGGTGCTGCCGTGGTCGATCAGCCCGGAGAGGTTGTCGCGTATGGCCCGGGGAAACAGGTTTTTGCGGTGGGCGTCCCGCAGGTCGATCCATTCGCTGCCCGCCTGGAAGCGATCCTTTTCGGTGGGCGTCTTGCGCTCCGTGCCGTCAAGCCTGCACAGGAAGATGAAATAGATCTTGTGGCTGTTGCCGTCCCTGCGCCCCTCGCAGATGCGCTCGTAGATGCCGGACAGCCGCAGCGGCGTCACCGAATAGCCGGTCTCCTCCATGATTTCGCGGCGCACGGTCTCGCCCAGCATCTCGCCGGTGTGCTGCCCGCCGCCCGGCAGGGCATAATACTCCCCAAAGCGGGATACGCACCGGTTGACCAGCAGCTTCCCGTTGTGAATGACCAGCCCCTTGGCCGAATTGCGAGCAGACAATGGCGTTACCTCCCGGCTGAGGATTATAAACCCATTATACATTTTTTGACAGTGTTTTTCAATATGTTTTTTCGGATACAAAAACGGCGATGCGGGGACGGTTCTGATTGACTCCCATTTTTGATAAGGGAAGTCAACCAGAACCGTCCCTCCTGACGCCATCCGCGCCGATTATAGCACATGCGACGCGCTCCCGTCAACACACAGACCGTCCCGGCGTGTTCCTTCACCGTAGCCGGTCCGCCCGTCCGCCGCGCCGGAGAAAGCGCTATCTGGTCGCCTGCGGCGCGGAGCAAATTCCTTCTTGCGCGATCATCGGCGCTGTGTTATACTTTTTCCGATAAAGGAAGAAGACAACTGTGTTTCCCCGGGAGGATCCGGGAACGGTGAACCCAAAAATAATACAGGGAGGTTATTTACGATGAAGAGAGGACTGGCATTGTTACTGGCGTTGGCGCTTCTGCTGTCCGCCATGATAACCGCATCGGCGGAAGGCGCGCTGCCCACGACCTGGGATCTGACGAGCATTTACGGCAGCGTGGACGAATGGCAGGCGGATTACGACACCGTCATGGAGATGCTTGACAACTACGAGCAGTACCGCGGCAAGCTGAACAACGCGCAGGACATCTGCGATTATCTTCAGTTTTCTTACTACACGGATCTGACCCGGCTTCAGGACAAGCTGATTCTTTACGCCGATCTCGGCAGCAGCCTCGATTCGACCGATCCGGTATTTGTCCAGCTGCAGGCGAAGCTGAACGCGATGCGTGTCAAGGAAGCCCAGGTCTCGGCCTTCGCGACGCCTGAGATCTTCGCCATGCCCATGGAAGAACGGAAGGCGATCTTTTCCGATCCCGTCTTTGCCGATTACAGCTATGCGGTGAAGGGGTATACCGATCCCAGATCCCAGCCCCTGGGCGAGGAAGCCAATGCCGCGCTGGCTACGATGTCCATGGCGCTGGGCTATCCCGAAAGGGCCTTCGAACGCATGGAGTATGTCGAGATGCCCTATCCGGCCATCACCATGCCCGACGGTACGGTCCAGGAGCTGACGGAGGCGGTCTATGAAGATATTATCTACTCCGAAGAATACAGTCGTGAATTCAAGGCGGAGGCCAACAAGCTGTACGGCTCCCGTGCCAAAAATTACATCAACACCCTGGCAACGCTGCTGGAGGGGAATGCGAAGCAAGCCTATGCCAACGCCCTTCTGAGCCACTT
>CACYZW010000041.1 GCA_902778995.1 uncultured Eubacteriales bacterium | reverse complement strand
CCGCTGGCCGGGTCGAACTGGAAGCCGTACTGGGTCAGCCAGTCGTCGGTATAGCCGCTCTCGTCCAGGAACAGGCGCACCATCTCAGGCTTCGCCTGCTGCTCACCCGCGTCGTTGGTGGTATACTCCAGCCATGCCTGATATAAAGCCTCCTTATCAATCAGGTCGTCGCCCGCCTTTTTGGTGATGACTTCCTTCGTGGTTGGATCTGTCCATTCCGGAATCTCCGCCGCCACCTGGCTGGGCACGTTGATGGCCATCGGGCCGCTGGTCAGCACGGCGTTGCCGCCGAACTTGGCCGCCTTGTCGATGGCAAGAACATTCAGGCCCTGCTCCGCCGAACTCAGCGCGGCAGCCATGCCGGAACCGCCAAGGCCAATTACCAGCACGTCCGTGGACAGCTCCTCGGCCTTGTTCACCTGGGGAATGCTGTGATAGAAGGCTTTCACGTCCTTCGCGTCTCCGCCGGCTGCGGTGATCGCTTCCACCAGCGCCGCTTCTGCCGCCTGCTTGACGCCGTTGCTGGTGGCCGTCGCGCCGCAGACCGCGTCCACGGACACGGACTGGTATTCCAGCATGCGGGGCACGAGGGTATCTACCACCGTCTGCACCATCGCCTTGGTATCGGAGATGTTCTCCTGATCGACAACGATATTCTCTATTTTGTCCTCGCTGACCGTCACGGTGACCGTCACAGGCTCGCTGATGCGAAAGCCGATGCCCTGGCCGACGTATTCGCCGGGCTTCATGCGAATCGCGACTGCCTCGCTGACGCCCTTCGCCTGGTCGATGCAATCCTGCGCCGCAAGAAGGATCGCCTTGCTGGTAAAGGAAGCGCCGGAAACGCCGTCCACATCCGCGCACTGGGCCTCCAGGATGGCTGCGGGCAGCGCTTCGACAGCCTTGCTTCCCACGCCGTCCGTCTCCGCGTCCCCGGCAATCTTCACATCGGTGATCCTGCTGTCATCGAACGTGATTGTTACGGTGACGTCTCCGCCAAAGCCGGCCTCTGTCGCTTCATACGTCCCCGGCTGGTAAATCGCTTCCGCAACAGCACATGTCGCCAGCATGCAAAGCGCAAGCATACAGCTCAGTACCCTCTTAACCATTGATCGTTCTCCCCTTTCCTGATTTGAGTATGGTTTTTCGCCATCTCAATATTATTATAACACTATCGGGCGTTGTTGTCCACCGGGCGAACGGGATATCCCAGCGCCATCAACGGGCGACAGGCGTCCCCGACCGCATCGAGCATCACTTTCGCTCCGCCCGGGTGGACCTTCTCAGATCACAGCCCGTTTTGTAGCAGAGGCAGACGACCGGCAGGATAAACGCCGCGTGGTATTTGAGCCACGCGGCCATGCTGTCGCAGTAGACCACGCAGAGCCTGCTGCCGGGGAAGGTATGAAGCAGGGTTGTCTTCGCCTCTTCCGGTATTTCCCCGTGCCCCTTTCCGAGGATCAGCCGCCCGTCGCCCGTGTGGACGGTCGTGAGCCTGCCGTTTTTCCACGTTCCGGCCGTCGAGCCAAACCCGAAGAGCCCCTCTTCGGCTTTGGGGTGTCTTCAAGGATCCGGGCCTCCATCTCCGAGGCGGACGGGTTGTCGCCGGCCAGCACGACGATCGGGCTGTTGACCCGCGCAAGCTCCGGCAGTATCTTCTCCATCATCCGGTACTGCATGACCGCGAACACTATGTCATACCGATCTTCGTCCGGAGCTTCCAGCACGCGGGGGATAATCCGTGGTATCCTTCCGCTGGATGGAATGGTGGATCCGCAGCCCGTCCGCGCGAAGCGTCTCCGCCCGCGTGCCCCGGGCGATCACCGTCGCGTCGTTGCAGCAGGCCATCAGCGCGTGCGCAAACTGCCCGCCGATCACCCCTGCGCCATACACCTATACTTTATGTGATCACCTCTCAGGCGGCTTCCTCGCCACGCAATGCAGGCGGAAGAAACCGCGCTTCTCGCCGGATTCCAGCACCAGCCCGGCCCTTCTGCACAGCTCGCGCACTTCCTCTGTACCGTATACGTGAACGTCGCCGTGCCCTGCAAGATTGATCAGCGGCATTTCGATATGGTTGAAAAACCATCGCACCGGCGCCGTCTTCGCCGTCATGTCCCGAAGGATCAGCCGACCGCCCGGCCGCAGCACCCGATACACGCTGTCGAAGAAATCCTGGACATTCGGATAGTGGTGAAAGCTCTGGCAGCAGGTGACGACGTCGAAGGAGTTGTCAGGAAATGGCAGCTTCTCACAGTCGCCGACAACGAGTTCCACGCCCGGCATATTCTTGGCTTTTGCCACCTCGATCATTTCCGGCGTCAGGTCGATGCCGGTGTAATGCTTTTCCGGGTATTTCTTCTTAAGGAAATACCGCATAATCGAGTCGTGCAGTAACGAGATGAATTTCGCAGGCTTGCTGGCGGCAAGTCAAGAAATCAGCAGGCAGCAGGCGGCTGAAATTCAGCCGTTAATGCGCCATGAGCATTGTGCGGTATTTCCTTAAGCAGGGATAGCATCGGCGCGGTGCCGCACCCGCAGTCCAGCAGGTCCGTGAAATCCTCCTTTTCCAGTTCCGAAAGGACATCCGGATAATCCTTCCTGCACATCCGGTATACCCCGGCCTCGTCCGTCTCATAGACCCTGGCAGCCTTTGAAAACTCCCTGATCGAGAGCGCCTTGTATTGCGTATCAGTCATAGCTATTCTCCTTCATCCGCTGAATCGTCTTTTGGATTTCATATTTGAGCGTCATACGATCGCGTCGCCCGGCTGTTACTGTAATCGAGTGCATATCCACGCCAGCAGCGCGGAGACCGGGAACGCCGCGATGATATGTACAAGATGCGTCCTCCAGTTGTATCCGAACAGGTGACGCCCGAGCACCGCCCTTGTCTCGGGATAGAAGTGGGGAAAGAAGTTAAGCCCTGCGTTGCACAGCAGGAACCCGTCGAAGAACCCGATATCGAATGCCTTGAGCCCCAGAAGCATGACGGCGAACCTCAGGAAGAACTGACGGAAGCCGAAGCCGCCTCTGATGCCGTCCCACGCGCCGATCACCAACGCGCCGCCCATGAGCGCAAGCGACAGGGCGATCATCCCCCATCCCACGGCGCGCTGGCCGGGGAAGCGTTCTTGCTTCAACGCCGGCACAACATCAATGACCGCCCTCGGCGCCGAGGAAAAGAATCGCCTGTCCTGGATGAATCCGACGCCGCCGAGCAGCATCAGGAAGAGGCCGGCCATCATCATGGCAGACAGCAGGAATGTGAGCAGCACAGGGATCATCTCCTTTTGCAATTCATGCCTTTTTCTTGTAGCCGCAGTCGCAGTACGGCCCGCCGGAGGCCAGCGTGTATTCCCGCACGAAATCGCTCGCGCCGCCCAGCGCGCTCATGGTGTAATCCAGGCGACACATGGCGGGGACGTATTCGAACAATCCCAGTTCCTTCATTAACGCGCAGATGCCGCACTTCGTGAACCGCGCCTCATAGCCGCTGCCGTCTGGATAGGGATGAAAGGTCATGTTCCAGGAGTATGGGTTGCGATCCGCCGCATTCAACGTCGCAGTCTTCTTCATCCCATCTATGTCCTTCCGCGTGAACTTGCGTTTCCCGCCCATGCGGCAGAAAGCCTTCATCGCAACCGTCGTCATGGCCTCGCGGTAGTAGTCCGTTGCCTGGCCGACTGTCGGCTTCACCGGCATTTCCAGCAGGAATGCGCCCAGCATCGCGCAGCTGACGATGTTCATCTTGAAGCGGTCGCCCCTCTCAAACACCGGCAGCGCGCGGATGATCCGCTTGTATTCGCGCTTCGCCTTCGAGGCAATCTCCCTTGCGCGGACGACATCGTAGCCCAGTGTTTCAGTAAGCTGTTTTCTGAAGGAACCGGCGAACAGCAGCCACATACCCGCGGGCATCCCGATGGTCTTCATGCCGAAGCACCGCCCTTTCGTATTCTCATTTCTTGGTCCGATCGAACCGCAGGCGGCAGTCGCAGCGTTCCGCACCCTACGAGTCTGCCGTCGTCCGTTCGTATCGGATATGATGGAAGTCCTTCATGTAGGCCTTGTCCATGTGGCAGATACAGAGCACGGCGCTCTTGCTTCCGAGTGCTTTGGCCAGCTCATCATTCCTGTTGCCGTATTCATGGATGAACAATTTGCCGCCTTCCATCTATTAGTCTTTGCTAACCTATGTGTAAAAAAGAAAGCTGCCTCTGGGTCCTCGTTTGATGGCTTTCCGGACGCCAGAAATCAGGCCGTTCAGAATATACTGATTCACCCAATGGACGCACACGCCCCATTTTTCAGCCGTTTACTGAACAGACAAGTAACCTCTCATTGCGTACCGCGCTTGGGCTATAGCATCCGCATCTGGCGTGCCCGTTTCGTTATCCTGAAACCGGCCGAAAACCAAGGTAGATGCCCAAATGGTTAGTTATCTCAAACACTTATATTATATTCCAAAATCGGCTTCTGAAAAGGGGGGAATTGTTAAAAACAGCTAACAGCAAGCGAATAAAGCTATTGCATTGGACCCACTGGTCGCTGTTCTGACTGCCAGGCAAACCTGTTGTCATTCGTAATACATGGGTTTCACAGAAACGCGGTTCGCCGTAGTATTGCAGGCCTGTGCCCGCCAGGCCGTCGACATGAGTCGCGCCTGTCACATTCATCCCCTTTGCGGCCTCTTCGCTGTGGCGAATCAATACCAATTTCATCATCGAATGTCTCCTTTCCGCAATCAAATGCTCCACTGAGTGCTGGCCGTTTGCAGCCGCGTCATCCGGCGGAACATGCCATCTTTATTCTCCAGCAGTTCAGCAGGGCTGCCGGCCTCCGCGACCCTCCCGTCGACCAGCACCACGATCTGATCCGCCGCTTCCACGGTGCGCATCCGATGGGCGATGACCAGCACCGTCTTGTTTTGAAGCAGCCGCGACAGAGCGCCCTGTACCTTCGTCTCGTTTTCCACATCAAGGGAGGCGGTGGCCTCGTCCAGCAGCACGATGGGCGCGTCCTTGAGCAGTGCCCGGGCGATGGAGATGCGTTGGCGCTCGCCACCGGACAGCTCGCTGCCGTTTTCGCCGATGATGGTCGCGTATCCCTGCGGCAGCTTCAGCGCGAATTCGTCGCAGTTGGCCAGCCGTGCCGCCGCCAGCACTTCCTCGTCCGTGGCGTCCTTTTTGCCGACGCGGATGTTTTCAAGGATAGTGTCGTTGAACAGCGTCACATCCTGAAATACGATGGAATAAACGCCCAGCAGCGTTTCCGGGTCGATGCGGGAAATGTCCTGTCCGCCCACCCTGATCCGGCCTTTGCTGACATCCCAGAACCGCGCGGCGAGGCGCGAGACGGTGGTCTTTCCCCCGCCGGACGGGCCGACGAGCGCCGTGACCTGGCCCTGCTTCGCGGTAAAGCTCACATCCCTCAGAACGGTCTTTCCCTCTTCATAGGAGAAGCCGACGTTTTCAAAGCGGATATCGTATCCCGCCGGATGGAAGTCCGTCGTTCCCGTCTGCGCCGGATGATTCGCGATCTCGTTCATGCGCTCCACGGGAACGGTCAGCAGGTTCAGCATGCCCAGGTT
Source organism: uncultured Eubacteriales bacterium (assembly GCA_902778995.1). GTDB lineage: Bacteria > Bacillota > Clostridia > Christensenellales > Aristaeellaceae > UBA2862. Next base: position 31,969 of record CACYZW010000041.1, on the reverse strand, counting down.
GATGAGGTTGCCGCTCATGGGCTCGTACAGGCGGGAGGCCACCAGCAGGAAGGAAAAGAATTCCATCACGTTCAGCCGGCCCCGCAGGAGCATCGCGCTGCCGACGACGGCCACCGTGCCGATGCCGATTTTCAGGATCAGCTGCGCCGAGACGATGAAGGCCGCCTGACCCAGCTCCGCGCCGATGGCCTTCTTCTCCACGTCGTCGATCCTGCCGTCCAGTTCCGTCAGATAGGCGTCCTCCGCGTTGCAGCTCTTCAGATCGCGGGAGGTCTCGATGAACTCCTGCACCGCGTCGTTCAGCCGCACCTTGGATTCAGATTGCCTGCGGATGAAATGCGCCTGCACCTTCTTTGACGCCGCCACGATGAATATGGCGACGGGGATCGGCCATACCGCCGCCAGTGCCATCTCCCACTTGTAGAAGAACAGCCCGACGCAGATCAGCACCGTGGAGATCAGGCTCCCGTAGAACTGCGGGATCTGGTGGGACGAGGCGTGCTCCAGCGTTTCCGCGTCCGCCATGATGGTGTTGGTCAGGTCCGCCAGATCCTTCTTCCCGAAAAAGGACAGGGGCAGCTTCCGCAGCTTCTCCGCCAGCGATACGCGGCGCTTGCCGGATTCGACGTAGGTGGCGAAGAAGGTGGCGTTGTACTGCCAGTAGTTTGGAATGAAGATCAGGATCAGGCAGGCCGCCGCGAAGAGCAGGTAGTACGCCCATCTTCCGGCGGCTGTACCTGCCAGATAATCCCCGGTAAACGCAAACAGCAGCCAGATCGGCGTCATCAGGGCAATGTTCGAGAGCGTCGTCGCCAGGATCGCCTTGAGCATATCCGCCGCGCCCTTTTCCGTCAGGGCAAACCGTTTCATCATGTATTGCTTCATGCCGTTTCACCCACCTTCCATTGAGCGGCCTTCTGGTACTCCGCCCACATGGCCGCGTAGAGCCCGTTCCTTGTAAGCAACGCGTCGTGCTTTCCCTGTTCCTCCACATGACCGTCCTTCAGCACATAGATGCGGTCGGCGTTGCGGATGGTGGAAAGGCGATGCGCGATCATGATGACCGTCCGCCCCCTGGCCATTGCCTGAAATGCCAGCTGCACCTGCGCCTCGCATTCCGGGTCGGCAAAGGCGCTGGCCTCGTCGAGGATCACGATATCGGCGTCCTTCAGCATGGCGCGGGCGATGGCGATGCGCTGCTGCTCGCCGCCCGAGAGATAGGTTCCCCGGCTGCCAAGCACCGTGTTGATGCCCTCCGGCAGGCGTTCAATGATGTCCGTGCACTGGGCTTTTTGGAGGGCTTCCAGCATTTCGCCCTCTGTGGCGTCGGGTTTGGCAATGCGCAGGTTATCCGCGATGGAGCGCTTGAGCAGGCGGCTGTCCTGAAAGACATAAGCCACATGCCGCATCAGCGCTTCCTTGGGAATCTCACGCGCGTCCGCGCCGCCGATGAGCACCCGGCCCTCCTGCGGGTCGAAGAACCTGGAGATCAGGCCGGCAACGGTGGTCTTCCCGCTGCCGGACGGGCCGACGATGGCCGTGATTGCATTCCGCTCCGCCGTCAGGGACAGATGGGAAACCGCCGCCGGGGCATCGGGCGCGTAGCGATAGGTCACGTCCTTCAATTCCACTGACGCGCCGCGCGGTTCCCGGCCGCGTTTCGGCTCCGGCAATGGCTGGATGTCGAGGATCGCGTCCATCCGGGCCACCGCGTCCCTGACCTTCATGTCGTTCTCGCCCATGAACATCACTTTGGTCATGGTCGTGGCGATGGCCGGGGTAAAGATGACGAAGAACAGGAAGTTCAGCAGGATATCCATCTGATAATTCTCTTCGCGAATCAGGAACAACGTCAGGCCGAGAATAAAAACGAAGGCGCTGTTGATCAGCACGGTGTAGCCCACCATGGACGGACGCATCATCCGGGTGTAGTGCATGCAGAAATCACAGTAATCGTCGATGGACGCCTTGAAGCGGTGGAAGGAGAACACGGTCTGCCCGAACGTCTTGACCTCCGGCACGCCCCGCACATACTCCACGGCCTCGTTGCTCATGCGCTCCAGCGCGTTCTGGTACTGCCGCATGTCCTCCTGCATGGCCGGGCCCGCCATGCGCATCATGACCGCAAAGCTCAGCGCGATCGGGATCAGGCAAGCGACGCCGTAGCGCCAGTCGTAAACAAACAGCATGACCACCATGCAGACCGGCATGGCGATCGCGCCTGCCATATCCGGCAGGTTGTGCGCCAGCAACGTCTCTGTGGAACCGGTCACCTCCGTCACGGTCCGGCGCACCTTGCCGGAGCCCATCTCATCCGCGAAGCCGATGGGCAGGCGGGCGATGTGGCGCATCAGCGCCTTTTTCATGTTGGCGGCCGTGCGGAACGCGCTGCCGTGGGAGCAGACCAGCGCGCTGACATAGACCAGCCAGGCCAGCACCGCGAACAGCACCACCATCCAGCCGTTGCGCACGATCCCGGTCGCCTTCGAGAAGTCCGGCTGTACCTCCAACACCTCCCGAATGATGCGCCAGATGCACACGAAGGGAACCAGCGCGAGCACGCTTGACAGCGCGGACAGCGCCAATGACAGGCAGGTCAGCGTCTTGTAGCGGCCCGCGTATGCCATCAACCGCCCGAAAGCGGTCGGCGACTTGCCTCTTTTCTTCTCTTTCAATCCATATCCCTCCCCCTTCCTTCAGCTAACAATACAACGTTAGTGTTAGCTAACCTCCATTTGTACATATCGCCTGTTCCGCAACGGGAACAGGCGGTATCACCCTGTCATGTCAATCTTAAAAGCCGAACAGCGCCTTCCACCCGGGCAGGAAAAAGGCTTCGACCGTCTCCAGGCATCGCATCGATTCATCGAAAGTATAGCAATGGATCACAGGCTCAAACAGCGCTGTCACATAGGCGCTGTACAGCAGGTGCAGCTCCAATGGACTGATCGCACGGACGGCCAGCCCCTTTTCCCGCAGGACCGGAAGGTACTGGAGCGTCTGTTCCTGGGCAGTCTGCGTCAGGTCGTGCAGAAAGCTTTCATATTTCGTGCCCGAGGCGCAGGTTAGCAGCAGGTAATATTCGTCCATGTGGGGATAGACGACCTCGCGCATCATGTCGACCCATGAATCCCGCCACTGGAGATTGCCTTCCTCCCGCACTGCGGTCAGGTATCTGGACAAATGCGTATCCATCCAGGCGTGAATCCGTTCGACCGCGGGCGAGACCAGCTGGTCAAACAGATCCGCCTTGTCTCGGCAATGCCTGTAGAGCCCCGCCGCCGTAAAACCGCAACGATCGCCGACGCGGCGCATGGAGGCTTTTTCAAAGCCGTACTCCAGAAATTCCTCCCTGGCCGAGGCCATGACCCTGACGTGACTGGCGGTTTTATCCCTGGGCATAAATGATCTCCATAGAATACATCGTTAGCTTACGACGTAAACTATAATCCATTTCCCGCCCGTTGTCAAGTTAAAAAACACCGCACAATGCTCATGGCGCATTGACGGCTGAATTTCAGCCATCTGCTGCCTGCAAAACCTCGATTGCCAATCCAGGTAACCTGCGGTTTTGCAGTTCGCATCTGACTATAGTAACCCTAGAGTCTGTGGCTCAAATCGTAGATTTGAGGCGCGGCACCGTTGGCGCCGTATCTGCAACGGAGTTTCCAGCCAAATGCACTTCAGGCATTTTAGAAACACACTCTAAAATTCATCCCGTTACTGCACGCCTCGATTGTGCGGCGTTTTCTTATGGCAAGCGGCGCATACGACTTCTATTCTGTCACAATCCCAGACAACAAATTGCGTTGTTCATCGCAACCGAAAAACACAGCAAATTTCCCGTTGCCCCTCCGGTAAATCTATGGTAAAATAGAAGGTGGAAGTTTACTGTAATAGTCAGTAAAATAAATGCTTATGGTGTACGTGATTTGCAGGTTCGCACCGACTATTATTCATGGTGTACCCACAACGTTGGGATGCCGATTCAGAAACACACTCTAAAACCAGGCAAAGAAAAACGGGACGGCGCAACGATGGTGAAGGACGATATAGTCAGCCCTGACGACCCATGCCCGTGGGGGTTTGGAAAAAAATACAAGAAGTTCTATAGGAGGAAACAGGCCATGAAACAGGTATTGCTTGCAGGCGAGAGCTGGACCAGCTACACGACACATGTGAAAGGTTTTGACCCCTTTTATACCTCTGTCTACGAAGAAGGCGCGCAAACACTGATTGATGCGTTGAACGGATCTGGCTACAACGTCACTTATCTTCCAAATCACCGGGCAATAACTGAATTCCCGTTCACCGTTGATGAAATGAATCAATACGACCTTGTAATCCTGTCGGATATCGGCTCCAATACACTACTGCTCCACCCCGACACTTTTAACCGCAGCCAGCGAAAGCCCAACCGTTGCCAGACGATTCGGGACTATGTACGCGGCGGCGGCGCATTCATGATGGTTGGAGGTTATATGGTATTCTCCGGTGTGGACGCAAAAGCCAAGTACGGTCGAACGGCGGTGCAGGACGTACTCCCGGTGAGGTGCCTGGATTATGACGACCTGATGGAGCATCCCGAGGGTGTTACGCCGGTCGTACTGCATGATCATCCTGCATTAAAAGGAGTGCCAGGGGATTGGCCCTTCTTCCTTGGCTATAATCGTACTTTGCCGATCGCGGGGATGGACATTGTGATGACCATCGAAGGCGATCCCTTCCTGGCCTTCGGTGAATTTGGAAAAGGCCGCTCATGTGCCTTTATGTCGGATTGTGCCCCACACTGGGGACCGCCGGAGTTCGTCAATTGGGAAGGCTACGTTCCACTGTGGAAGGGCATCGCGGATTATTTAACGGCGAAACGATAAGCCTTTCACAGGCTCTCCCAAGGGGACTGACAATGGAGATAATTTGTTCAAATAGACCTGGCAAGTAACGATGTAAGAAAGAGAGACAATATGAAAGACTTCCGCCGATCAGTAGTCCATCTGTTCCTGGGGACTTTCTTCCTTCTCTTCATCGCGTGGGTAGGCGCCAAAGCCATGCAATACCACGGAGATTATGAACGGATGATCCAGGATGCACAAGAATTTCTCCGGGAGAATGGCGTGGTTGAGTTTTTCAGGGATAAGGTGATTCCGTTCTTCCATGAAAAGGCGATCCCATTCTTACAAGGAATTGGTGATTCTGTGAAAAGGATATTCCAACGATGAAGTGCCAGACTGTATTGTAATACTATTCTCAAATAAAAAACGGAACAAGATATGGGATGGGTTTTTCGTTCTGGCGGCTCGGAACGAAGGGAGGCGATGCAGCGCATCGCTGACCGTAGTGACGCAAAGGCAGGTTTTGCACCGGCGTCCGCGCAAGCGGGCCGCCGGCAGCGCCGCGACTGCTGTCCGAAAAAGACGCCCACAGATTTTGTATTTTTATTTGAGAAGCGTATTATACTGGAGTGGGTATCTAAAAAGCGGCTCGCCCGAAGGCGAGCCGCGCCGGGAAAAGACTGATTACTTCAGCATGCCCTGTTCCTTGATGACGTCGGCGGTCAGCATGGTAACGCCGGTGTCAACGTCCTCAAACTCGGTGGTGCCGTTGGTCAGGTACTCGATGGCAACCTTGACGCCCTCATAGCCCATGTTGTAGGGGTTCTGAGCGGTGGTAGCGATCAGCTTGCCGTCCACGACCAGGTTCAGGATGGCGTCGGACTTATCGAAGCCCACGCCCAGGATGCTGGTCTCGCCCTCGGCGGCGATGGCATTGCCAACGCCCACGGTTGCGCCCTCGTTGCAGCCGAACAGGCCCACGACGCCTTCAGTGATGAAGTTCTGCGCGATCTCCTGGGACTTGGCCGCGTCGCCCTCGCCGTACTGGGTCTCGAGGATCTCGTAGCCCTTGCCATCGAAGACCTCGCGGAAGCCGTTCTCGCGATACTGGGTGGACACGGTGGAGGTATTGATGTTCACAATGCCGATCTTGCCTTCGGTGATACCGGCGGCCTCCAGGGCCTCCAGCAGCGTGCGGCCGGCCATGCGGCCCGCTTCGGTGTTGTCGGTGGCCAGGGTGCACAGGGCCACGTCGCTGTTGGCGGGGGAGTCGACATAGACGAACTTCACGCCGTCAGCGTCATAGCGCTCGATGGTCTCGACCTCGGTCTCCGGGCCGTTGGAGGCCAGCAGGATGACGTTGGCATTGTCAGCATAGGCGTTGTTGATGCACTCGATCTGCGCGGCGTCGTTCTTGCCGACGGTGGGGCCGACCCAGACGTAGCGGACATCGACGCCAGCTTCCTTGGCCTCGGCGATGGCCGCCTCGGCGCCTTCGTTGACGGACACCCAGTGCATGTCCTCCAGGTCCATGGTCACCAGGTAGATGGTGTACTGCTCAGCCAGAGCAGCGGTGCAGCCCAGAGCCAACACCAGAACCAGAGCCAGTGCGAACAGTTTCTTCATTGTCTGTTCCTCCTTTTTATTTCTTAAAACGCCGTGGCGTTTTAATTCCGCAATATCTGTTTAGGAAATACCGCATAATCGAGTCGTGCAGTAGCGAGATGAATTTCAGTCGATTGCAAACTGCAAATTTCGCAGGCTTGCTGGCGGCAAGTCAAGTAATCAGCAGGAAGCAGGCGGCTTAGAGTGTGTTTCTAAAATGCCTGATTCTTGCCTTAGGGTCCACTAAAGCTGCGAAAAAGCGCCTTGAAATGCAGTCAAATCCACTCGAAACTGCATCTCCTTCCATTTAGAAACACACTCTAAATTCAGCCGTCAATAGTGCGGTATTTCCTTTACGACTTCCTCTTGCCCAACCGGCCCGTGCGGCGGACGACGTCCAGCAGCACGCAGCCGATGACGATCAGGCCCACGACCACATTTTTAAGGCCCACCTGGGTGCCGATCATTTGCAGGCCGTTGTCCATGACCGCCCAGACGCTGGCGCCCACCAGCACGCCCGAGAGGATGCCCGTGCCGCCCATGGTGGAGATGCCGCCGATGACGCTGGCCGCTACCGCGTAGGTTTCGTAGGACATGCCCGCGTTGGTGGTGCCGGTGCCGGTCTGCGCGCAGACGACCAGGCCCAGCACAAACGCGCAGAACGAAGACACCATGTAAGCCTTCAATATCGTCAGCGACACGTTCACACCCGAAAGCTTGGCCGCCTCGGTGTTCGAGCCGACCGCGTAGAGGTGGCGACCGGTGCGGGTATAGGCCAATACGAAGTTGAATATGGCCCACAGCACCAGCGCGATCCAGAACGTATTGAAAATCCCCAGCGTCTTGTTGTAATAGAAGAAGTTCGTCATGGCCTTGGCCGCCGCGCCGAACTTTGCGCCGGTGATGCCGTCGGTGTTCATGTTATTGTTCACCAGCTGGGCCACGCCGCGGCAGATGGTCTGGGTGCCCAGGGTCGCCACGAAGGGCGGCAGCTTGAAGTTCGCCACCAGCGTGCCGTTGACCGCGCCCGTCGCCAGGCTCGCCACAAGCGCCACCAGTACCGCCGGCACGGGATGCGCGCCGTTGCAAATCAGGGTTGCGATGATCATGCAGCTCATGCCCACCACCGAACCGATGGAAAGGTCGATGTTGGCGGTGATCAGCACATAGCCCTGGCCGATGCCGATGATGATCCACGGCGCGATCTGGCGCAGCAGGTTCGCCACGTTGCGCTGGCGCAGGAAGTTCGGATTGATGACATTGAACACCGCGCACAGTATCACCAGGCCGATCAGCACCGTCACCACCTGGCCGACGCCCCGGGCGGAAAGGAATTTCTTGATGGGGTTCTGTTTCTTTTCTTCCATGGAATGTACCTCTCCTTTCGACTACGCGCCCGCCGCGCCTGTGGCGATTTTGTTTTCAAACCGCGTGGCCAGCTCCAGTATCTTTTCCTGAGTGGCCTCGCCGATGTCCAGCTCGCCGGTGATACGCCCGTCGCACATCACGATGATGTGATCCGCGATACCCAGCACCTCGGGCATCTCCGACGACACGAATATGACCGAAATGCCCTGCTGCTTCAGCTGGTTCATCAGGTTGTAGATTTCCACCTTCGCCGCCACGTCGATGCCACGGGTGGGCTCGTCGAATATCACCACCCGGCTGTCCCGGGCCAGCCACTTGCCCACCACCAGTTTCTGCTGGTTGCCGCCGGACAGGCTTCCGGCGTCCACCTCGTCGTTGGGCATCTTGATGGAGAAGTTCTCCTTCGCCTTAGCCACCATCTGCGTGACCTTTCGGCGGTTCACAACGCCCACCCTGTTGGAGCTGATGTCCAGATTGGGCAGCTCTATGTTGGAGCGTATGGACAGCTTGGTGCACAGGCCGTCGCGCTTGCGGTCCTCCGGGGCAAGCACCACGCCCTGGCGAATGGCGTCCATCGGCTTGTTGATCTTGATCTCCTTCCCGTCCAGGAAGAATTGGCCCGACTCCTTTGGGTCCACGCCGAATATGGCCCGGGTGGTCTCGGTGCGGCCCGCGCCCATCAGGCCCGCGAAGCCCAAAATCTCGCCCTCATACGAAGAGAACGACACGTCCCGCACCATGCGGCCCGCGTTCAGGTGCTTCACCTCGAATATCTTCTTGCCCTTTTCGCAGTGCACCCGGGGGAATTTCTCCTTGATCTCGCGGCCCACCATGTTGGCGATGATGGTGGACATGTCCATGTCCGCGAAATTGCCCTCGGTGATGTATCTGCCGTCGCGCATGATGGTCACGCGATCCACGATGTGCTGCAGCTCCTCGAGCCGATGGCTGATGTACACGATGCCCTTGCCCTCGTCCCGAAGCTGGCGAATGATGCGGAACATTTCCTCGATTTCCTTCTCCGTCAGGGCCGACGTGGGCTCGTCCATGATCAGAATCCGGGCGTTCGTGGACAGCGCTTTGGCGATTTCAACCATCTGCTGCATCGACACCTTCAGGCTGCCCACCATGGTGGTGGGATCCAGGTCGATGGCCAGGGATTTCAGTATCTTTCCGGCCTCCACGTTCATCTCGCGCTGGGAAAGCACCAGGCCCTTTTTCTTCTCGCGGCCCAGGAACATGTTCTCGGCCACGGTCAGGTGCTGGCACATGTTCAGCTCCTGGTGGATGATGGCCACGCCCATCTCCTGCGCCCGCTTGGGGTTCATATTTTCAACGGTTTCGCCGAATATCCGGATCGTGCCCGAATCCTTCTGATATACGCCGGAGAGCACCTTCATCAGCGTGGATTTGCCCGCGCCGTTCTCCCCCAGCAGCGCCATGACCTCGCCCGATCTCAGGTGGAAATGCACGTCGTCCAGCGCCTTGACGCCCGGGAAGCTCTTGTTGATATGCTCCAGCTCTACGATGGTCTGACCCTTGTATTGCTCCATCTGCTTCCATCATTCCTTTCGCCGGAACTTCCGCCCCTGTTGCCGCAAACCGCGTTTTTCAATGCGTCAACCCTGTTAATTATATGCCGTTTTGTCACAAATGTCAACACAAATTCCATTTTTCTTTAACTTTCCAGGCGGTCGAACGCCGCCATCAGCTCCGCCCGCGAGGCGGTTCCAGTGGTTCCCAGCTTGCGAACGGTGACCGAAGCGGCCAGGTTCGCGACCTGCGCCGCCGTCGCCAGGGACGCGCCCGCAGCCAGCGCGCAGCCAAGCGCCGCCAGGAACGTGTCCCCCGCCCCGACGGTGTCCACGGGCGGCGGAACCGGTACGCCGGGCATATGCCGGACGCGCCCTTCTTCGGCAACATAACAGCCCAGCGCCCCCGCGGTGACGATTGCGGGCCTGCCGGTGCGCCGGGACGCTGCCCGGGCCAGGCCCTCGAAATCAGACGCCTCGCCGCCGTAGGCCCGGGCCGCTTCCACCTCGTTGGGCTTGACGACGACGCCCTGATAGGCCCCGATGCGGCTCCGGCTGTCCACGACCACGGTCATGCCCGCCGCGCCCAACGCCTGTACCCGTTCGCGCACCTTTTCGGTCACGCAGCCATAGGCCATCTGGTCGCTGACCAGCAGCACGTCGATCTGTCCGGCAACCCCGTCCAAGGCCTCCAACAGTGTGGACTCCAGCCTTGCCGGTATGGGCGCGCGATTCTCAAAGTCGATGCGCGGATCCTCGTACACCACGTCGGAAATGCCCGCGCGCAGCGGCTTGATATAGGTATTCGTGCACACGGCGTCGTCCCGCATCACCAGCGCGGTATCCACGTCCCGCGCTCCCAGCGCGTCCAGCAGCAGATCACCCCGCCAGTCCGTGCCCGCCGCGCCCAACAGCTTCAGCGCCCCCGGCTCCAGCGCCGCCAGATTGCAGGCCACGTTGCCCGCGCCGCCCGGGGATATCCGCTCCTCCACCACGGGCAGCGGGTGGTGGGGCGTCTCCCTGGACAGCTCGCTGAGCCGCATGTCCGCTCGCCAGTACATGTCCAGGCAAATATCGCCGATCAGCGCGACCCGGGCGCCGTCCATGCGCCCGAGCAGCGATTCCAGCTCTCCTCGGGTCATGTCACTCGCCTCCTGTCAGCCTTCGGTAAAGCTCCGGAATCGTCCGGGCGTGATCGCCGCAGAAGTGCCAGCCCATGCCGCCCCGGGAAACCGGGCGGTTGACGATGTTCTTTCGCGGGCGATAGTAGTATTGGGGGTCGGCGTAGCCCAGATCCCGGCGATAGTCCCCCAGGTCGATCAGATCGAAATTCGCCGTGGTGATGTCGAAGGTGGGATAGCCCAGGTTTCGCGCGATGGACAGCGCCTTCAGAAACACCTCCGGGCCGATGACGCCGGAGCCGAAGTTCATGTACACGCCCCTGTCCAGATGGGCCACCGACCAGCACATCCTGTGAAAATCCACGCCGCTGGCCCGGCCGATGGCCTGGAAATCGCAGCTCGGGTGCTGGTGAATGATGTCCGTACCCAGGGCGATGTGATAGGTGGCGGGAATGTCCAGCCGCCAGGCGTTCCACAGCACGCAATCCTCACGGTGAGGAAAGCGCTCGGGATGCCGGTCGACGTACAGCCCCAGGCTCTCGCCGTACCCCAGCCCCTCGGCCGCGCCCTGACGGATGGCCTCGTTCATCCAGCCGCCGGTCTCCTCCCACATGCCGAAGGAGCCGTCCTCGATGGCGGTGGGCACGTGTTCACTGGTGCCGCCCAGGCAGGCCAGCTCGAAATCGTGGATGCTGCACGCGCCGTTCCCGGCCAGATGGGTGATGTAGCCCCGCTTCATCAGCTCGATCAGATAGCGCGACAGGCCGCACTTGATCACATGCGCGCCCATGGAGAAGATCAGCTGGCGACCCTCCGCCCGGGCCTTGCGCACCCGATCGACAAAGGTGTCGAAGCCCTCGGCGTCCCAGCGCTCCGCCGGGGTCTGGCCCGGAACGGCCAGCGTTTCGATGCGCACGAGGTTGCGCCGGTTTCGGGCGGTATGGGTGGTGACGCCGTCAAAGGGCAGCTGCAGACGGCGGCGCGGCGGGTTCTCCCCCGATTCCGACAGTCCGAGGAAGGCCAGCAGCGCCTCCTGATCCGTAAAATCCCCGGCGATCACATCTGCGCCCGCCGCCATCAGCCGCGCCCGCTTCGCCCGGTTGACGCCCCGCAGGGCGACCTCGTCGCTGGCCAGGCCGACGGTGCGCATGCCCGCCTTCCGGCCCAGGCTTATCTCCACCTTGCCGTCGCCGATGACGCACACCTCGCGCCCGGAAAGGCCCTCCCGGGCCATGAGCCCGGAGATCACCTTCTCCTTCGAGCAGTCCGCCCTTTGCTCCGGTGCGCCCGCCACCCCGTCGAACAGGTCGCGCACGCCCAGCGCCTCCATCTCGTTCAGCACGTCGCAATGGTCGGTACCGCTGGCGGCGTACAGCCGCACGCCCCTCTGCCTCAGCGCCTTCAAAAAGGCCTCGCTGCCCGCCATCAGATAGCGCCCGCGCAGCTCCGGCCGCGCGCGAACGGCCTCCATGCGCCGCCGAACCGTCTGCATCAGGCGGCGGTTGTATTCCGCCTTGTACCACCAGGGGTCGTCGGACAGGTTCGGGTTCGCGCCGCCCAAGTGGACCCGCTCCGCCAGCCACTGCATCTGGTAGATCGTCTGTATGCCGGTGGATTCGTCGATGTAGGCGTCCACCTCCGCCTCCAGCGCCGCGTCCCAGGCCTCGCCGCCGGAAATCATCTCCAGCATCAGCGGCTTCATCGTCTGCTCCCAGCCGCAGCGCAGCGTGGAAATCGTGCCGTCAAAGTCAAACACCACCGCCCGCACGGGACCGGGCGCGCGGTCGGGCACTGCGACATACTCCAGCATGCTATCACCCTTTCAGGCCTTTTTTCGCTTTTATTCGTCAAAGAATGCCGCCTCGATCATCGCGCAGAGCGCGTGATAGACGGGTAGGTGCAGCTCCTGCACGTCGGCGGAGCCGGACGCCGGCACGACGACGGCGCAATCGCAAAGCTTCGCCAGCCGTCCCCCGTCGCCGCCGGTCAGCCCCAGCGTACGCATGCCCAGCGCCTTCGCCGTCTGCACCGCCAGCGCCACGTTTTTCGCGTTGCCGCTGGTGCTGATGCCCAGAACCACGTCGCCGGGACGCCCCAGCGCCACCACCTGCTGCGCGGGGCCCAGCAGGGGATCCAGGTCGTTCTGCGCCGCCGTGGAAAGCGCCGTGTGGCCGGTGAGGGCGATGGCCGGAAGTCCCTGTTGCAGTTTCCGGGACGCGCCGGGCAACAGGCCGTCTATGGCTTCCCGCAGCGCCGCCTGCTTTGCCCCGTCCAACGGGCGCTTGAGGAGGAAGCCCTTCATCAGCTCGCCGACGATGTGCTCGCAGTCAGCACAGCTGCCGCCGTTGCCCACGGCCATCAGCTTACCGCCCCTGCGGTAGCAGTCCAGCAGCAATTCGAAGGCCTCCATGATCGCCTCCCGACAGCGCTCCAGCGCGGGATAGCGCTCCAACAGGCGCGCATAGTGGGCCAGCACCCGCGGGTTTGCCGCCTCGCCCCCGGCCATGGGGTCGATGCCCAGCGCCTCCAGCGCCACCATGACGGCGGCGTAATCTCCCAGCCGTTCCCCGGTCTGTGCCGGAAGCACCTGCAGCCCCGCCAGGACAGGGGGAAGCGCCTCGCGGGCCAGCGCCCGCTCCATAGGCGCGCGCAGCAGATCCTCGCACCGGGCGAACACGCTGCCGATCACCACGCGCTCGGGGTTCAGCATGTCCGCGATCAGCGCGACGCCCTCCCCCAGCCGTTCCCCGGCGCTTTCCATCAGCAAAAGGGCATCGGCGTCTCCCCGGCGGGCATAGCGCGCGATCAGCGCCGTGTCCACGTCCTCCGGGGCGATGCCCTCCCGAATCCAGGCGGGCGGGTCGCCCGCCGCCACGCGCGCCCGGGTAAAGGCCCGGGCCTGGCGATCCATGCCGCCGCCGCTGGCAAAGCCCTCGAAGGAGCCGGCCTTGCCATAGCCCACAGGCCCTTCCGCCGCGAGGCGCAGATGCCCCGCCTCGCCGGCCATGTCGTTCGCCCCGCACACCAGCGCGCCGTTTGCGATGATGCCCGCGCCCATGCCTGTGCCCATCGTCAAAAACACCATGTCCCGCGCGCCCCGGCCCGCGCCCATGCGCCACTCCACCAGCGCGCAGGCGTTGGCGTCGTTTTGCAAAAAGGCAGGCAGGCCGAAGCGTTCCCGCAGCAGATCCACGATGGGCACGTTCTCCCAGCCCGGCAGGTTCGGGGGATTCAGTATGACGCCCCGGCGGGAATCCAGCGGCCCGCCGCAGCTGATTCCGATGCCGCGCACGGGGTTTTCTCCCGAACGCGCCAGCATCGCGTCGATGCCCCCGCAGATGCGCTCCCAGGCCGATTGGAAGCCCTTCTCCGTCTGGGTTTCAAGGCGCAGCCGATCCAGCACCTGAATGCCGCGATCCACCTCTGCCAGCAGCACGGCGCACTTGGTTCCGCCGATGTCCAGTCCGATCCATCTGTCCTTCATCAAGAAAACCTCCGCAAACGCAAAATATGTCCGATTCGCGATAGGGCAAAGCCAATCCGCGAATCGGACAAACGCTCAATATTCGTTGCACATCGGGTGGATGGCCGGCTCGTCTTCCTCGATGGTGGGGAAGCGCGCGGTCTTTTCCAGCCAGTAATTGTCCGTCAGGTCGTCGTTGACCTTGGAAACCTCGCCGCAGACCAGGTCGCCGGTGCCGGGCTTCGGCCCGAAGATGTGCGCCAGATAGGGCGTCAGCGAGATGCTGTTGCCGGGCGCGACCAAAATCTCCTCGCCGGCCTTGTAGACATGCCGGATGCCGTCCTGGTACACCACCACGTCGGTTTCCAGCTGCTTGCCCGTCGCCGGATCCGCGTTCCACAGGAACACCTGCAGCGTCCCGCCCGCGCGGTTGATGATGTCCTCGGTCTTGTTGACGTGATAGTGCTCCGGCAGCCGCTGGCCGTCCCTGAGAAGCAGGTATTTTTCACAGTAGGGCACGCCCGCGTCCGAATCGGCGGCGCTGCCGTTGCGCACCGTGTACAGCACCGTGCCGATGGTATCGAAGTCGCCGCAGCCAAAGTCGGTGATGTCCCAGCCCAGCATCAGCTTCCGGATGACCTCCGTCTCGCCTGCATGCGCCTTCCACTCCTCCGGCGACCAGTTGGAATACACGGGCAGCGAGATGTGATGCTTCGCCAGCAGCGCCTTGGCCCAGCGAATCGCCGCGTTGATTTCCGACCTCTTCATGGTTATGCCTCCTTATATATTGCCGCGCGCCCTGTGCCGGACGCGCTGTTTTCGCGCATGAATATCCCGCAACCATGATACCGCATTCACGGTGGATTGTCAACGAACGATTGACAGGATTTCAAGACCCACGCATGCATGCAGTAACCGCATTCATGCGTGGGCCTTGATGGCTATGCTGCAGGTTCTTGACAAACAGACAGCGGATGGCGTTGATTACAGCAGGGATCATCACGCCCACATCAGCGATGATGGCCATCCACATGTTCGCTTTGCCCAAAGCGCCGAGGATCAGGCAGGGGGGCTTAAGGAAATACCGCATAACCGAGTCGTGCAGAACGGGGTGAATTTTGGTCGATTGCAAACTGCAGATTTGCAGTAATGGTCGGCAGAATAAATACTTATGGTGTACCCACAACGTGGGATGCCGATTTGGAAACACACCCCAGGCTGTAACACAGCGGCCGCAGGCACGCTCAGCCTCTCTGACGACCTTCACTCACAGTACCCGCCGTTCGTTGGTTTGGCTTCATCAGGCGGCAGACCGTTCCCCGGCCATCTCCGCCAGGTTCTCCTCGCAGAACAGCGTGATGACATCGTGAATCATTTTCTCGTCCGCGTCTACAGGGAAGCCCGCCGCCAGCCAGTAGGCGTAGGGGCCCTCGTTGTACTGCTTAAGCGCGTCCACGTCACTGCCGTAACGGAACTCCAGGTGCCAGGTAGTCGCGGGGGTGTCGGGCATCATGTAGAAATACCGGAATTCGCCCGCGTCCGCGTCGGCGGTCTCGTAGAGGTAGCCGTCCATCATGCCATTAAGCGACATCGGACCGGCGTAGGTATATTCATGTCTGAACACCTCTTTGCCCTCGAACGTGCCGCTGATGGCCGTGCCGTCGAAGGTGATCCGGTCAACGCCATTGATAAACAGGCAGTCAAACTGGGCGCCGTTCGAGCCGTCGCCGAAGGCGTCGATGGCCTCCTGGCCGTAGATCGTGCCGTTGCATGCGGCCTTGAGCGCCTCCGCAACCTCTGGCGCGGCTTCCTCGCCGACAGCCTCGACGCAGGGATCGAGCCAGATCTGGTCGTACTCCGGCGCGGTGATCACCGGGAACAGCGCCACATAGGTGCCCTTCACGTCCTCCAGCAGCTGCATGGCGGCGGCAGTGTCGTCAGCTTCAGCACCATCGCTGTCCGTCACACAATCCACCAGTTCATATTGGGTCGGCTGGTCAAAGGGCGCGCCGTTTGCGGCGGCGACGTCCTTGTTGAAGAAGCCCGCGCCAACAATATCGCCGACGCCGTCCGCATTCTCGCCGGTCGTCATGCTCACTTTGCGGGCAGCGCAATGCTTGAACACGGTCACGGGCATGCCGTACTGCGCATCCGGATAGCCGCCGGCATAGCCGGTGATGCCGCCGATCCAGAAGCAGTTGTCGCCCGCAGTGATGGTCACGTTCTCCGCGATGCAGTCGGCGAACTGCTCCGCCGCGAAGCCGCAGCCGGACACGCCGCCCAGGCCGTAGCAGTCGTTGCCCGCCGTGACGGTGCCGGTGGCAGTGCATCCCACGACGCTAGTCATCTCCAGGCCGCCGCCCACGATGCCCGCGTTGGCGGTGCCAGCGGGCAGCGTGATATCCGCCTTGGCAGTGCAGTTCTCGATCATCGAACCCATGCCCGCGCCGACGATGCCGCCGTACATGCCTTCCGACGACATTTCACCGGCATGGGCGGTCACCTTGCCGTTCACCAGCGTCACATGGCTCACGGTGGAGCAGTAGGCGTAGCCCACCACGTCAGCGCTCATCATCTGTGCGTCCACGGTGGCATTCTCCAGGGTGAAGTTGCCCACCCTCACATTGGCGATGCAGCCGAACAGGCCCTGCGCCCAGCCCTCGGGCTGGTTGATGACCAGGTTGGAGATGGTGTGGCCCTGGCCGTCGAAGCTGCCGGTAAAGGCGGTTTCGGCAGCGGGGATCTCCTGCTCCTCCGCGCTCTCGCCGGAGGGTGCGTAGGCGCCGATGGGCGTCCATTCCGCCCCGCCGAGGTCGATGTCGGCGGTCAGCACATAGTTGCCGGATAGGTTTTCGCAGATTGCGGCCAGCGCTTCCGCGCTGGCGATCTCAATGGGCGCGTCGCCTTCGGCCAGCGCCATCGCACCCATCATCATCACCAGTACCAGCATCATACAAGTCAGTTGCTTCATGGTAAAACCTCCTTTTCACAATAGCCGTCAGCCGACGGCCTTCCCCAGCGCCGCGTTGGCTTCGTCGTCGGGCGCTTCATTGCAGATCACGCTCTGACAGGCCAGGGTCACGCCGTTATTCGCTGCGTCCGCTTCCCTTATGCCGGCTTAACCGCCACCGTCAACTTCGACAGCGGGCAGCCCGACGCAAACAGAGTCTGGTAGACTGCTTTGCACTTTTTATACCGTTCAAATGCCTTGTGCGCTTCACACTCGTTGGAATACACCTTCCAGCAACCGCAGGTCAGGCAGTTCCTGCCGCCGTTTTCGATAAATCCCAGCACGTCCTCCAGCGGATAGCCCAGGAAAATGCCGATCTCATGGGGAAAGGCGTCGAGGTCATTCAGGCGGGTTTTCAATGTGTTCAGGGCGCCATTGAGATCGAAGGACTGGTAGCCGCAGGTCTCAAGCAAGCGACGCACGCCCCCATCCTCAATCGTTCTCTTCAATTCCTCCGCCCGGTAGAGGTAGATCAGCGCCTTGCCCCGGGAGATCTTCAGGATTGTCATCGTCACGCCCCTGCCCATAAGCTGCCTGCGCAGCGCGGCAAATTCCGCAGGGAAGTCCTGGCCCATGGTATGGTTGAACAGATTCCCCAGCTTCAGCCGCGCCAGCGTGGGCGAGGCGTGATCGATGATGGCACGATCCAGCATGTGGCATCCCCCCAAACGATTAGTTATAACTAATTCATAGTTATATTACACTAACCGCATCGAAATGTCAATGGGTTCCCATGAATTTCACATTTACAAAAGCAGAGTGGGTATGAGCTTATATAGTAGTTATATGGAACTAATCCATGGCATGAGGACAGTGCCAATGAGCGCAATCATCATCGGGGCAATGCGTATATGAGGCGCAACTATAGAGATATGTTCGCCACGGTGTTTAGAGTGTGTTTCTATCTTCTGCCAGGGCTCGCAGCTGCCCTGGCAGAAGACGACCTCTTTCCTCCTCGTCATCCATACAGCGCGTCCCGCTCGCCGTCCGGCGCTTTCTCACCGGGCAACTACAGAGCCTTTTTCCTGCGCTGAATCCACCAAATCGCCGCCAGCGCCAGTGCCGCAACGGTCAGCCACAGCGTCAGGTGGCTGTCATCCCCGGTGGGCACCTTGTCCCGCACGGTGAGGGTCACCTCCCGGGTGACGATCTTCATGCCATCGGCGTCGGTAATCACGCAGCGGAACCTGGCGCCGTCCCACTTTTTCTCGACGTCTTCACGGCTGAGCGTGGGCTGGGTGTAGCCGGGCAGATCCACCCACTTTTGATGCTTTTCGTCCCAAATCTGCCACTGGTAGGTGTAGGGGCTCGTGCCGCCCGTGACCTTCACATGGAAGGACACGTCCTCGCCCTCCTGGACGGTTGCGTCGGCGGGCTGCTCCAGGATCTGCAGGGTCTCGCCGTCGCCGAAGAAGATCGTGAACTCGTTGTTGACCAGCACGTTCTCCTCCTGGCCCACAGCCGAGATCGCCACCCGGGCGTGGGAATGGCTCTTGGGGTTGGGAACCAGCGCGTCCAGCGGCAGGGTGATGGTTTGGGTCCTGTCTGCGGAGACCTTCGAGGCGTCATAGGGCAGGTTCACATAGTAGGGATCGCCTTCGTCCAGGTAGACCGCGCAGCTCAGCCTGAAGGAGACGTCGGTATGGGAAGCGTTGTCGATCACGATGTCCACCATCTCCTCGTCGCCGTAGCCGCTGTAGAGGCGGTGGGTGATGCTGATGTCGTGGACGTCGGCATTCAGCGACAGTCCGGTCTGCGCCGGGATGTCGTTGTCGTACATCGACAGCTCGACGCCGTTGGCCTGCAGAGCGCCGCGATCCAGCACCAGCTGTCCGCCGGAATCGTCCAGCTTCCAGACCAGCTCCTGGCCGTCGTCTTCGCCCATGTCGTTGGCGGCCAGGCCGGCCTCGCGCATCGCGGCGTTGGCCATCGCGCCCATCCAGTTGCGGGCGCTGCTGACCTGCTTGAGCCGCACATAGAAGGTCTTGGCGCCCTTCCAGTCCTCGGGAATGCGCAGCGCGATGTTGAAGGACGCCAGCGCGCCCGGCATCAGCATGCTGGTTTTGATGTGGTTGGCAGTGGACCGCACGTCTTTCCTGCCCGCCGGGCCGTATCCGCCCTTCTTGCCCACGTTGAACCCGTAGGACGCCGCTTCCTGCTTCAGCACCCAATCGTGCTTGCGCACGGCGTAGTCGTAATCCTCGCTGCGGTAGGCGACCCGCCGGTTCGCGGGCAGCGTAACGCTGCTGTCGCCGTTTTGCAGGGTCAGCGTACTGTTGTCGGGCTTCAGGCAATCCACGTGCAGGGTCTCCACCACGTTGTCCTTGCCGCCTTCACGGGTGTACAGCTCCAGGTCAAAGGCGGAAGCACCCATGTTGCCCTCGTTCATCAGCGACAGGTTGGCGTCGAGGAAGTCGCCCTTGACCACGGTGCCCTCCTTGACGGTCAGGCTCTGCAGCGTCACCACTGGCTTGTATTTCATGGGGAATGAATACAGGGTGATGATGGAGGGCCGGGGGTCCTTTTCATCGGGCTTGCCGGCCAGTGTGATATAGCCGGAGCCGAGGGTGGTCAGCGTGACAGCCTGGGGCGACAGCTTCTCCTCGCCCCTGGGCAGCGTGAATTCCGCGAACACCGACGGGTCGCTCATCACGTTGTTGACCGGATCGTAGGTTACGGTGTTGACGCGCCACAGGTCCGGGTCGCTGTCCTTTTTCTTGGAGGCGGTGGACAACCAGTACAGGCAGGTGACGTCGCCCACCTGGGTCAGGTAGAAGTGCTCGGTGGGCAGCGTGATGTCGTAGTCGTATTTCGTCACCGGATAGTGCAGCTGCTTGGAGGCAGCGTCGTAATGGTCGCTCTCCACCGGTTCGATATACATGCCCGACAACCGATACTGGCTGGTATCGTTCTTGACCTCCCGGCGGGTGTAGAACACGCGCCGGTAGTAGTTGCTGGCGACGCTGTCCGAGGGCAGGTTCAGCACCTCGATATGGCGGATGTCGCCCTTCTCCAGCACCAGCGGCATGGGCCTGACTTTGTTTTCCCCATCGCCCCGGTCGTTCATGTCGAAGTCGAACATCTCGATGGCCCGCTCGCCGTCGCCGTTGTTCTTCGGAGCGCTCAGGGCAATCCAGCTGGCGCTGACGTTTTCGCCGGATTCCTCCTGGTAACGGCTGGTGAGCAGCGTGGGCCGCAGGGCGGGCACATAGTCCACGCGGTCATAGTTGCTGCCCATGGGCTCGGCCACGTAGCGGTCGTTGTAGAAGCGGAAGGCCCTGCCGTTGAAGCTGAAGGACGTGCCGCCGGGAGAGGGGACGGCGACCGTCTCGTCGCCCTGCTTTTGGGGATAGGCGACGCGCCCGAAGCCGCCGAACACGCTGACGGCGCGCACGTTGCCCGATTTGGCATTGCCCAGCCAGGTCACGCTTGCCCGGGTGATCGTCGGGGCGCAGAGGGTGTCGTACTGGCCGTTATTCGCCAGCGGCGCCTCGCACATAAAGGCGTACCGCAGCGCGCGACGGTTGCCGGTGGTGGGCTCGAACATGCTGCTGAGCCTGCCGTCGCCCTTCTGCTTCAGCACCATGGCGTAGGCCATGATGTTTTCATCGTCGCCCTCCCGGGTGAAATTGGGCACGGGCAGGCCGTTTTCATCGAACTTTTTGGCGCAGACGCCCACCACGAAGACATAGCCGTCGGCGGCGTACACGTCGAAATCGAAGTCGGAGCGGTCCAGCGAGTATCTGGCGGACTGGCCGTATTCCGATTGCTCGACCAGCGTTTTCATCTCGTCGTTGAGGCTGCCGCTTGCGCCGGTGTTCTGGTCCATCCAGCCCACGCGCCATAGGCCGGCCTCGCCGCTGCCACCCTGCACCTGCTGCAGGTAGAACACATAGACATGGCCGTTCAGCTGGACCACACGGATGCCGTTGCGGGCCTTGCGGTTGGTGGACAGCAGCTTCTTCGCCTCGGGAACCAGCTGGGGGTAGCTGTCGGGCACCTGGGACGCGAGAACGGCCTCCTCGACGTCGTTTTTGGCCATGTAATTTTTCAGCAGGTCGCCACCGTTTTTCAGCGGCGGATAGAGCTGGCCCTTGTCAAAGGTCCACACCCGCTTGTATGCCTTGGCGAAGAGCAGCTCGACGCCCACGTCCACGCCGATGTCGTAGGTGACGGTGGGCGGAACAGAATCGTTGCCATTGACGACGATCAGCAGCAACATGTTCAGCAAGGCAGTGCCCTTGGCCCAGAAGGAGGCCACGCCCTTGATGCCCACGCCCGCCGTGATGGCGAAGGTGAAGTCAAAGCTGATGGTGATGTCCTTCAGGGGAGTTAAGCGCCAGTTTTGCAGCTGGCCATTGTTGTACAGGAACCGCAGCTCCAGGCCCAGGGACATGCCCACGGAAAGCCCGATATCCACGGAGATATAGACCGGAACGCACAGCACGGGGATGCTCCAGGTCAGGCTGATGGTATAGCTGACGGTGACGCCCACGCCCAGGCGCAGGTTGATGTCCTTTTCCACGTTCTTCAGGTCGGAATTGTCCACGTTCCAGCGTCCGCTGCCCACCACGAACATGCCCACATCCAGCTTGGTGGAGCCGATGAACTTCCAGCCCTTGCGCTTGTAGTAGTCATAGGCGACGGCCATCTTGGACTTTGCGTTGGCGTACCAGCTCTCCGCCTGGAAAAGCTCCTCCGCCTCCTTCATGTCCTTGAAGTCCCTGCTCTTCCAGTTGCCCGCGAAGTCCTTGGTGGTGTCCTCCATGATGGCGCTGCCCCAGGCGACAGTGACAAAGCCGTCGGGGTTGATGTTGACCTTGGGAAGGTACTGCTTGAAGGGCACGTTGAGCTCCACCTTGAGGTCCAGCCCGGGAATTGTGAAGTTCAGGCCCGCACCCTTCTCCAGGATTTTTTTAAATGCGGTGGTGCCCTCGGAAAGGGGCTTGTCCACCACCGCGCGCACGGAGATCAGCCGGGACAGGTTGAGGGATTTCTCCACGCCCTGGAAGCGGAAGGAGGGCACCATGCCGTCGCGGGCACGGGGCAGTATGCGCCGCTTCCACTTGCCCTTCCAGGTGAAGGTGTTGCCCTTGCGCGTGGGAGAGGGAGCCTTCATCTGGGTGAGGGTGACCCATTCCATCATCTGTTCCTGCTCCGTCCCCGGATCCAAATCGTAATCCCTTTCGACGTATTCGTCGGCGTCGTGGTAATACATGTCCAGCTCGGGCGTATCGCCGCCGCCGGGCATGCGGGTCTTGGCCACGATTTCAAACGTCATATCGTTCAGCGGAGAAAAGATCATCTGCCAGTCCTGGTACAGTATGTCGTGGCCGTTGAAGCTGGCGGAATAAAGGTAGGGCTTGTCGTCCAGCGGAACCAGATAAGCCTTCCACGACTGACCCCGTTTGAGGTTCAGCGCGCCGATCTCGAAGCTGCGGAACCCCAACTCCTCGGCATCCACCTTCAGCCGCACGCTCAGATTATTGTGGCTGTCCGCCTTGAAAGCGCTGCTTTCGATCAGGGCGATGCCGTTCTTGTCGGTTTCTTCGTAGCGCAGCTGGGAATCGCCCTGCAGGTCGCAGGCCGAAACCTTGACACCCTCCACGGGTTTGCCGCTCACGCTGTCGAACAGGCAAACGGCAATCTGGTTTTCCGACATCACGGTGACGGTTGCCTCCGGGTTGTCGTTTGCAGAAGCGCCCGCCATCGCCGACAGCCGGGACAGGCGGGTGCCGTTGGCATTGACCATGCTCACCGGGGCGGAGTTGGTTTCCATGTCTCCTCTTCCGACGAACAGCTCTCCCAGCCAGCTGTTTACATAGTCATCCGCGTCGGAGCTATCGCCGCCCGCGCCGCGAACCTTGGAAAGAAGATCGTTCCATTCGTCGATCTGTGCTTCCCAGTCGGGGGCATTGGCGACAATCTCCTTGCGGGCGGCCTTCAGGTCCACGACGGCTTCTTCGACCTTGGCGGACAGGCGCACCAGCGTGGAATCAAACAGCTCGTCGCGCTCTTCCTCGATGCGGCTGCTCAGCTCGGCGATGACGCCAGCGTCCTGGCGCAGGCGTTCCTGCTGGTAGGTCAATTCCTCGCGCAGCGCCTCTGCCTGAAGGGTTATCCCGCGAAGCCGGTCGATGACGCCATGGCCCTGCACGTCGCTGCGCCGCATGCGGGCGTATTTTTCGGGATCGGTCTTTTCCAGCTCCACCAGCGTGTTGGACACCCGGGCGAGGATGTCCGTAACGTTGTCAAGGTCCAGGCGCCGAACCTCGTCCAGCCAGTCGGCCAGCTCTATGGCGCTCCAGGAGTCGTTGGGCTTCATGCCGTTGTGATAGACGCCGTCGCCCTTCGAGAAGCCGGTCAGCGCGTAGGCCTGGGCCAGCGCGTCCGAGCCGAGTATTTTCCCGACTTCAGCCAGGGCATAGAAGGGCGCCGCCTGCAAAAACAGCGCCAGCAGCAGGAATGCTGACAGAAACTTCTTCATGCAACACGCACCCTTTCACAACCAAAACCAATGTACCTTATTTATATCATTTTATTAATTCGGTTTGTTGACAAACTAAAAAAGTATGTATTACATTTGCTCGGATTATGACGAAAAATCTGCTTCAAAACGGAAAATGTCCGGAAGATGATATCGACGCGCTTATGTATGCGGGGTCGGCGTACACACAGCCGCCCCCGATTGAAAACGAGTACCCTGAGCTGTATCCGGTGCGCCGATGAATTGCCCATAATTATCATTTCAGTCGTTGAACGCATCCGTCTTCTGTGATAATATATCAGCAATACCAAGCAAGGAGCATTTCCATGCGACCTGATCTGAGGAACCCTCGTTCCCTGAGGAATACGCTGATTGGCAATCGCGCGTTCTATGTGATGGTGCTTTCCATACTGGTGCCCATCGTCATTCAGAACGCCATCACCAACTTCGTCAATCTGCTGGACAACATCATGGTGGGCCAGGTGGGCACGGAGCAGATGTCCGGCGTATCCATCGTCAACCAGCTGATGTTCGTATTCACCCTTTGCGTGTTCGGCGGCATATCCGGCGCGGGCATCTTTTCCGCGCAGTTTTACGGGGCGAACAACCAGGAGGGCGTGCGCTGCTGCTTTCGCTACAAGCTGTACCTGTGCATGGCGCTGATCGCCGTCGCCGCGACGGTATTTCTGACGAGCGGCAAATTCCTCATCACCCGCTTCCTGCACGACGAGGCCGACGCCGGGCGCGTCGCCGTCACGCTGAGCCACGGCATGGATTACCTGCACGTGATGCTGTGGACCATGCCCCCCTTCGCGCTGACCCAGGTCTACGCCAGCACCCTTCGGGAAGGGGGCGAGACGAAGCTGCCCATGGTCGCGGGCATCATCGCGGTGTTCGTGAACCTGGCCTTCAACTATCTGCTGATCTTCGGCCATCTTGGCCTTCCGAGGCTGGGCGTCCGGGGCGCGGCCATCGCAACGGTGATCTCCCGGTTTGTGGAGATGATCATCGTCGTGTCCGGCACCCACGCGAACACGGACAGGTACCGCTTCGCCAAGGGCATATACGCAAGCCCCAAGGTGCCCCTCAGTCTGGCGAAGGTCATCACGGTCAAGGGCATGCCCCTGCTCCTCAACGAAAGCCTGTGGTCCCTGGGCATGACCATGCTGGTGCAGTGCTATTCCATTCGGGGGCTGGACGTGGTAGCCGCGCTGAACATCTCCAGCACCGTCTCCAACCTGTTCGCCGTGTCGATACTGTCCATGGGCAGCGCCACCGCCATCATCGTCGGCCAGTCCCTGGGGGCGAACGACATGGCCGGCGCGAAGCGCCAGGCCTGGAAGCTGATCGCATTCTCGCTGTTCATCAGCGTCGGAACGCTGCTGGTGATGCTGGTCGTCGCGCCGCTGATTCCCAGGGTATATCAGACCTCCGACGCCGTGCGCCGTCTGGCGACCCAGTTTTTGAGGATCTACGCCCTGTGCCTGCCGTTGATCTCCTTCTGCAACAGCGCCTATTTCATACTGCGCTCCGGCGGGAAGACGGTGCTGACCTTCATGTTCGACAGCGGCTACACCTGGCTGATCGGCGTGCCCGTCGCCTGGTGCCTGGTGCACCTGACCAGTCTGCCGGTGGTGACCATCTATCTGCTGGTACAGCTGGCCGACTTCGTCAAGTGTGCCTTCGGCTACTCACTGCTGCGCAAGGGCGTCTGGATGAACAACATCGTCGGATGAGCAAAAAAAGGGCGGCCCAGCCGCCCTCAGGATGTTGACAGCGCCGGGATATGCAAAAAAGGGAGCTTACCAAGCCGTAAGTGACCGCGTTTTGCATATCCCGGCAACACAGCAAGCAGAAAACGCTTCCGGTTTTAATTTGTCGGAAGAGTTTTCTGCGTTTGCGGGCTTTGTCAGCGGTCAGAGGGCGGCCCCGCCGCCCTTGGGATGAATCCTCCGTTCACTTTCCGAACAGCTGAACCCAGTAGGTAACGCCTCCGGACACCACGGCGCACACGCCGATGCTGCCGTAGCTGGCGCGCAGTATGTTGGCCCTGTGTCCGCTGGAGGTCAACCAGGCCGCCATCACCTTGTCCGCCGTGCGCTGGCCCACGGCGATGTTTTCGCCGTAGGCGGCGCTGCTGACCGTGCGCCAGGCGCTGCCGTCGGGACGGGTGTGGCTGAATTTGCGCGTAATCTCCATCGCGCGCACCCGCGCCGCGCGGTTCAACTCGGCGCTTACCCCGAGCGACCCGAGGCCCCTCCTTGTCCGTTCGTCGTTGACCTGGCGGACGACCTCGTCGGCCAGCGACGCCCTGTAGACGACCGTCGCACTCCCGCTTTGTGCGGACAGTCCGGACTGTACCAGCGCCAAAGCCGTCATCTGTCCGAACAGCAACAGACAGAGCGCAAGCGCAAGGGACTGCATCGTTTTCCGCATGGTTCCTTCTCTCCTTCTGCAATGGATTTGAAATATATTTCAATATTATTTTATATATCACGCATAATTTTGTCAATTTCATTTGCGGCAATCGGCATAAATTGCCAAGATTAAGCGCATATGGAGGATGAAGCTGTCATGGGAAATGAAACCATGCGCGCGGACGCCGCGCTTGTGGCGCGGGGGCTCGTTCCCAGCCGGGCGCGGGCGCAGGCGCTGATCGGCAAGGGTTTGGCCACCCTGAACGGCGCGCCCATCGACAAGCCGGCCCGCAAAGTTGCCGAATCGGACGTGCTCGCGGTCATCGGCAGCTGGAGAAGGCGCTGCAGGTCTTTGATGTGGATGTGAACGGCCTGGTATGCCTGGACGTGGGCGCGTCCACCGGCGGCTTTACCGACGTGCTGCTGCGCGGCGGCGCGCGCCATGTATACGCCGTGGACGTGGGCGTCGGCCAGCTGCACGAATCCCTGCGCAGCGATCCCCGCGTGACGGGCATGGAGCGCGTCAACGCCCGTGGGCTGACGCGCTCCATGTTTCCGGAATTGCCGGCGCTGGCCGTGATGGACGTGTCCTTCATCTCCATCCGGCTGATCCTGCCCGCGCTGTTTGAACTGCTGGGCGCCGGGGGGCGGGTCGTCAGCCTCGTCAAGCCGCAGTTCGAGGCCGGGCGCCAGCGCATCGGCAGGCGTGGCATCGTGTCAAAGGCCGAGACCCACCGCCAGGTGTTGCGGGAGATCGTCGATTTCATGCCGTCCCTGGGATGGCGCGTCACGGGGCTGGACTTTTCGCCCATCGCCGGCGGCGACGGCAATCTGGAGTTTTTGGCCGATATTCTGCCCGAGATACGCTGTGAGCGCCCGGTGGACGACGCGATTATCGCGGATGTGGTTCGCAGAGCGCACAGCGCAAGGCTGTAGGCCGATCACACCACCACGAACTTCTCCGTATACTCCCGGCCCGCGGCGCGCAGTCGCGGGTCGTCGTGCAGCAGGGACCAGACGTCCGTGGCGCGACATTCCCATTCAAAGCAGGCATCGCCCCGCAGCGCACCGCCGCCCGAGACGATGGGCAACGTCGCCCGTGCCTTCAATTCCCGGAGCAACGGCTCCGCGCCCCGGCGTATACCGACGAGGCGGGCATAGGCTGGCCGTTGCACAGCCTTGAGCGCGTCCCCGTCGAGGCCGAGCAGCGCGTAGGTCAGCATGCGGCTCAGCCGCGCCCGGGTATACCGCTTGCATTTCAGCCCGTCCAGCAGCGCCTCCCGGCCTGACGCCGCGCGGCACAGGCGGTACAGCCGGTTTTCCAGCCCTTCGCCCATATCCGGGAGCGCCGCCATTTCTCCGGGCGTCATCTGTCTCAGCCTGTACAGCAGCATATCGTCCATCGGGTGAAGCGCGTCCGGGCTGGCCCAGGGCCGCGCGGCCTCCGGAATGCCCTGCAGGGCCAGTGCCGTTTCACCTCTGGCAAAGGCGACGCGTATGGCCGTCGCCGAGGCAAACGCGCCCGGGGTGTCGTCGTGGTAATCGCCCCGACGGGGGATCGCCAGCGGCGTCATGCGGGAATGACACCCGTCCAGCGCCCGCAGATACTCCGCCGCCAGCAGCGCGTTGGGACGGTTCAGCGCCTCCACGGCCAGCCCGAGGTAGCTGGCTGCCGCTTCGCCCCACGCCCGGGCGTGGGACATGCCCGCATCGAGCCCTTCTGAAACGGCTGCGGAAACGCTTTCGGGCTCATGCTCCCGCAGCGCTGCAAGCGCCCTGAGCGTCGCCATATCGGCAATCTCGCTGCCGAAGGCAAGCGCGTCCGCGCCCAGGCCGTCCAATATTTCCACGCCGCCCCGGGCAAAGGCGTCGGCCGTGCGCACGGCAAACAGCGCGGGCAGCTCAAACACCGCGTCCGCGCCGCAGGCCAGCGCCATGCGCGCGCGATCCCATTTGGAGAGCATCGCCGCCTCGCCCCGCTGGGTGAAGTGGCCGCCCATGCATACCACCACCCGGTCGCATCCGGCTTCCCGCGTCCGGGCGATGTGCCAGGCGTGGCCGTTGTGAAACGGATTGTATTCCGCAATGATGCCCGCGATCCTCATATACAGCGCTCTCCCGTCGTTTGTTTGCCTGTTTATTATCGCACATTGCGCTCCGCTTCGCAAGCGTTCAATGCAATCATAAATTAAATTGACGCTGCAGGCATTCCGGGGTATACTGTCATTGCGGTGTTTCGCCGCCCATACTGCGCATCGGAAGGATGAAAGGCACATGAATTACGCGGAGGAATCCCTCAGGCTGCACGAACAATGGCGGGGCAAGATCGAAGTGGTCGCCGTACCGCCTGTCAATAACAAGGACGACCTCTCACTGGCATACACCCCCGGCGTGGCCCAGCCCTGCCTGGAGATTCAAAAGGACGTTGAAAAGAGCTACACGCTGACCCGCAGGTGGAACATGTGCGCCGTGGTGACCGACGGCACTGCCGTATTGGGCCTGGGCGACATCGGCCCGGAGGCCGGCATGCCCGTGATGGAGGGCAAGTGCGTGCTCTTCAAGGCCTTCGGCGGCGTGGACGCGTTCCCGCTGTGCATCAAATCCAAGGATGTGGACGAAATCGTCAACACCGTCTATCTGCTCTCCGGCAGCTTCGGCGGGGTGAACCTGGAGGACATCTCGGCCCCCCGGTGCTTTGAAATCGAGCGCAAGCTGAAGGAAAAGTGCGACATTCCCATCTTCCACGACGACCAGCACGGCACGGCCATCATCACCCTTGCCGGCCTCATCAACGCGCTGAAGCTGGTGGGCAAGCACAGGGATGGGATTCGCGTGGTCACAAGCGGCGCGGGCGCGGCGGCGACGGCGATTGCGAAGCTGCTGCTCTCCTACGGCGTCAGGGATATCGTCATGTGCGACCGATCCGGGGCCATCTACGAGGGCAGGCCGGACCACATGAACGCCGCCAAGGAAGAGATGGCGAAGCTGACCAACCGGGACCGGCGGGCCGGAAGCCTGGCCGACATGCTGGTGGGCGCGGATGTGTTTATCGGCGTATCCGCCCCGGGCACCGTGACCGCCGACATGGTGCGCACCATGAACCGCGATGCCATCATATTCGCCTGTGCCAACCCCACGCCGGAGATCTTCCCCGACGAGGCAAGGGTCGGCGGCGCGCGGGTGATCTCCACCGGCCGCAGCGATTTTCCGAACCAGATCAACAATGTGCTGGCCTTCCCCGGCGTGTTCCGCGGCGCCTTTGACGTGCGCGCACGGGACATCAACGAGGCGATGAAGATCGCCGCCGCCTACGCGCTGGCGGGGCTGATTTCGGATGACGAGCTGAGCGAGGATTACATCATTCCCGCGCCCTTCGACCCGCGGGTCAGGGACGCCGTGGCGAAGGCCGTCGCCCAGGCGGCCAGGGACAGCGGCGTGGCGAGAATATAGTCGATGCGACGCAGGGGACGGCTTACGCGATGCTGCGCAAGCCGTCCCCTGTATCATATCGTAAGCGACCGCATTTTGCCTGTCCCGGCAACACGGCAAGCAGAAAACCCCTCTGATGTAATTTCATCGGAAGGGTTTTCTGCGATTGCAGGCTTTGTCTGCGGTCTGGGGGACGGCTTGGCCGCCCCCTTTTGTCATGCCCGAAACGCCATTTCACCCCGTATAAAAGTGGCCTTCACATTGAAATCCCGATCCGCGATCACGATATCCGCGTCCTTGCCCGGCTCCAGCGAACCCTTTGCGTCGTCGATACCCACAGATCGCGCCGGGTAAAGCGAGGCCATGTTGACTGTCTCATACAGCGGAATATCCGTGTGCGCCCTGAAATTGCGCACGGCCTGATCCATGGTCAGGCTGCTCCCGGCGATGGTGCCGTCAGGAAAGTGACAGCGGATCCCGTCCACGATCACCGTCTGCCCAGACTGGTCGTGGGGGCCGTCCGGCAGGTGCGCCACCTGGATCGAATCGGTAATCAGCACGAGGCGCGCGCGCTTTTGCCGGGCCATCAGCCCGAACAGCAGGGGCGCGACGTGGAAGGTATCGGCAATCAGCTCGCAATAAACGCGGTCGTCGCACAGCGCCGCACCCACCGCCCCCGGCTCCCGGTGGTTCAGCGGCGCCATGGCGTTGAAGGTGTGGGTGGCATGGCTGACGCCCGCCTCGATGCCCGCCTGCGCCTGCGCCGCAGTGGCGTCGGTGTGGCCCATGGAGACGGCGACGCCCATCGCCGTGGCGGCGCGGATGAAGGCTAGCGCCCCCTCCGCCTCCGGCGCGACGGTCATCAGCCTGACCACGTCCGTCCAGAGCAGGAGCTTTTGGACATCGGGCTTCTGGATGCAATCGCCGTTTTGCGCCCCCCTTTTCCTGGCGCTTATGAACGGCCCCTCGGCGTGGCAGCCCATCACCTGGGCGCCGCGCCACCCGGGTTCAAGGCTGTCTGCCATGGCTTCGCGGACGGCGGAAAAGCAGCGCTCCAGCGTCGGCCATTCCAGCGTCATCGTCGTGGGAAGCCACGCGGTCGTCCCCCACCTGACCATCTGGCGGGACATTTCGCGCAGCTCGCCGAGCCGCCCGTTGGAGGCGTCCCAGCCCATGAAGCCGTGGATGTGCACGTCGATCAGACCCGGCGACACGATGCCGCCCGCCGCGTCGATGATTTCCGCGCCTTCGGGCGCATCGCTCACAAGGCCCTTTATTGTCCCGTTCTCAAAGGCCAATGCCCTTCCCCGAATCTCTCCATCGGGCATGAACACCGTGCCGTTGACGATGTATTTCATGCTTTCACCCCCGCAGACATAATACCACACAGCCGTGAAAAAGCCAAGGGAAACACCGTATAATCGAGTCGTGCAGTAACGAGATGAATTTAGATTTCGAAGGCTTGCTGGCGGCAAGTCAAGAAATCAGCAGAAAGCAGGCGGCTGAAATTCAGCCGTTAATGCGCCATGAGCATTGTGCGGTGTTTCCCAAGGGAAACACCGCATCATCGAATCCTGCGCCATGGGCATTGTGCGGTGTTTCCCGGCTTATCGCTATTGCTTTTATTCCCTGTTTCCCGTCGCGGCAGCGATCTGCGGCGTGTTCTTATGCAGTATATCCATGAACTCCTCGCCGGTGATGGTTTCGTTTTCGTACAGATGCTTTGCCAGGGCGTGAAGCTGCCGGATGTTTTCCTGCAGAATCCTATAGGCCTTGTCGTACTGCGCGGCGATCAGGTTGCGCACCACCTCGTCGATGCGGTTGGCCGTCTCGGCGGCACAGGCCAGGGTGGTATCGCCGCCCAGATATTGGTTGGTCAGTTGTTCCATGGCCACCATGCCGAATTCGCTGGACATGCCGTAGCGGGTGATCATCGCCCGGGCCAGCCGGGTGGCCTGCTCGATGTCGTTGGCCGCGCCGGTGGTGATCTGGTTGAAGATCAGCGCCTCGGCGGCGCGTCCGCCGGTGAAGGTGGCTATTTTGTTTTCCAATTCCTCCTTGGTCAGCAGGAAGTGCTCCTTCTCGTCCACCTGCATGGTATAGCCCAGCGCGCCGGAGGTGCGCGGGATGATGGTGATCTTGTGCACCGGCGCGGATTCCGACTGCCTGGCCGCCACCAGCGCGTGGCCGATCTCGTGATAGGCCACGATCATCTTTTCCTTGTCGCTCATCACCCGGTTTTTCTTCTGATAGCCCGCGATGATGACCTCCACGCTCTCCTCCATGTCGGCCTGGGTGACCAGCTTGCGCCCGTCCCGCACGGCCCGCAGCGCGGCCTCGTTGACGATATTCGCCAGCTCCGCCCCGGAAGCGCCGGCGGCGGCGCGGGCCACCGCGCCGTAGTCGATGTTGCTCTGGGTCTGCACCTTCCTGGCGTGAACCTTCAGTATCGCCTCGCGGCCCTGGAGGTCGGGCAGCTCCACCGGAACGCGCCGGTCGAAGCGGCCCGGGCGCAGCAGCGCCGGGTCGAGGGACTCCGGTCGGTTTGTCGCCGCAAGAATCACCACGCCCTTGCTGCCGTCAAAGCCGTCCATCTCTGTCAGCAACTGGTTCAGGGTCTGCTCCCGCTCGTCGTTGCCGCCGATGCGCCCGTCGCGCTTGCCGCCGATGGCGTCCACCTCGTCGATAAACACGATGCAGGGGGC
>CACYZW010000040.1 GCA_902778995.1 uncultured Eubacteriales bacterium | reverse complement strand
GTTTACCTTCGGAGCCCTGTTGAGGGGGAATGTTGTCATTCCCTATGCTGATTTAAATTCGTGACTTTGCTTTTGCAGATTGTGCGGTGTTTCCTTAAGAAAATACTTCACAACGCTCATGGCGCACGAGCGGCTGTATCTCCGCCGCCTGCTGTCTGCAAAGCCCTTGATTGCCAATGTCAAAGCCCATGTCGGCTGCGCCGACATGGGCTTTGACATGAACTGTCACAGGGAAAACCTGAATTGGTCGAACTATGCGCCCACCAATTCGCGCACCCGCGCGATTTGCGCCTCGGTCAGATCCAACACGTCGCTGTTGGCGCTGCCGGTGCTGCTGTCCTCGATCAGGGCCAGCTTGGTGTCCCTTTGGGTGACGGTATTGTGCCACAGAGTGCGGGGAATGTTGTAGACCTTCAGGGGCTCCATCCTGACCGCCTGGATATCCAGCCCGTCCGCCGTCTCGTTGGCATAGAGCAGTGTGCACTGACCGTTCAGCAGTATGAACAGCTCGTCGGTCTCGTTGTGCCGCTCAAGATTGTTGATGTTGGCGATATCGTTCATGGGCTTCCAGTTTTTGATACCGACCATCCACTTTTCGTTTTCAAAAACCCGGGTCAGGCCCTCGCCCTCAAAGGCGTATTTCAGTATTTCCATGTTGATTCGCTCCTCTGTCGAATTGTCACTTCCGCGCCAGCACGCGCTCGCAGGCCTCGACCACAAATTTGTCCGTCAGGCCATAGGCTTCAAACAGCACCGGCGGCTTGCCGCTCTGACCGAACCTGTCCTTGATGCCCACGCGCTCAAAGGGCACGCCCTGCTGGTGCTCGGCCAGCACCTCGGCCACGGCGGAGCCCAGGCCACCGATGATGCTGTGCTCCTCGGCGGTTACGATGGCCTTGCATTCCCCGGCGGCGGCCAGCACGGCGGCTTCGTCCAGGGGCTTGATGGTGTGCATGTCGATCACGCGGGCGCTGACGCCCTTCTGGGCCAGCGCTTCGGCGGCCAGGAGCGCCTGGGGCACCATGATGCCGCAGGCGATGATGGCCACGTCCTTGCCATCGCGCAGCACGTT
Organism: uncultured Eubacteriales bacterium; assembly: GCA_902778995.1. Classification (GTDB taxonomy): domain Bacteria; phylum Bacillota; class Clostridia; order Christensenellales; family Aristaeellaceae; genus UBA2862. The sequence continues at coordinate 17,590 of CACYZW010000040.1, read as the reverse complement.
GGCCTTGCCGATTTCAAAGGGGGTATCCTCAGCGGTGCAAATGTCGGTGGGCAGACGTCCGGTGCGGATGTATACGGGGCCTTCAAACTTCGCGGCGGCGAACACGGCCTTCTCCATCTCCGTGGCGTCAGCGGGTACGAGGACCGTCATGTTGGGCAGCGTGCGCATCAGGCTGATGTCCTCCACCGCCTGGTGGCTGCCGCCGTCCTCGCCGCAGCTGGGGCCGGCATGGGAGCAGCCCAGCTTTACGTTGGCCTTGGAATAGCACACGGCGTTGCGGACCTGCTCGAATGCGCGTCCCGCGCCAAACACCGCGAAGGTGCTGCAAAACACCGTGTAGCCGCACTGAGCCATGGCGGCGGAGGCGGTCGTCATGTTGCTCTCGGCAATGCCGAAGTTGTAAAAACGGTCAGGATACTTATCGGCAAAGCTCGCCGTCATGGTGGCGTGCGCCAGATCCGCGTCGCATACCAGCACCTTGTCGTTCACGCCGCCCAGCTTGGCCAGGGCCTCGCCATAGGCGATACGGGTCGATTTCTTCTCAGCCATGATTACACCTCCAACTCGCGGATGGCCGCTTCGTACTGCTCCTGATTCATGGGCTTGCCGTGCCAGCCGACCTGGTTCTCCATGAACGAAACGCCCTTGCCCTTGACAGTCCTGCAGCAGATAAAGCGCGGCTTGCCGACCCTCGGCCGCTTGACCGCCTCGGTAATCTCGTCCACGTTATGGCCGTCCACCGTTATGGTCTCCCATCCAAAGGCGGCGTATTTCGCGCAGATGTCTCCCAGGCTCATGACCTGGTCGTTGGTGCCGTCGATCTGCAGGCCGTTGTCGTCCAGCAGCACGGTCAGGTTGTCCAGGTGATAGTGGGCCGCAGCCATCGCGCTCTCCCAAACCATGCCCTCCTGGCTCTCGCCGTCGCCGGTGACGCAGTAGACGTTGAAATTGTGGCCCGGGCGCTTGCCGATCAGCGCATAGCCCACCGCCCAGCTGGTGCCCTGTCCAAGAGAGCCCGTGCTGGCGTCGACGCCGGGGCACTTTTTCATGTCGGGATGTCCCTGAAGCATGCTGCCGTACTGGCGCAGGTTTTTCAGCTCCTCCTTGGGGAAAAAGCCCTTGTCGGCCAGGATTGCGTACAGCGCGGGGCAGCCGTGGCCCTTGCTGAGCACAAGGCGGTCGCGCTCCGGCCACTTGGGGTTGGCCGCATCGTAGCGCATGACATTCTCGTACAGCGCCTGCAGGATTTCAATGCAGGACAGAGATCCGCCCGGATGACCCGATTGGCAAGCGTACAGCATATCCAGCACATCCCGCCGGTACTGACGCGCCTTTTGTTGTAACTTTTGATCCATGATGACGCCTCTTTCTGAATTGTGATCGTATTATCAAAAACGGAGTTGAACGGCGGCGCGGATCAGCCCTTTACGGCGCCCGCGGTCAGGCCTGCCACCAGCCGCTTTTGAGCAAAGAAGAACATGATGCACACGGGAATGACGGTGATGATCCCCCCCGCCGTAATCAGATCCCACTGAACGCCCAGCTGGCCGACCAGCATCTTGAGGGAAACTGGGATCGTGCGGCTGTTCTCGTTGGTAAACAGCACGGCGAAGGTATATTCATTCCAGCTCTGCATGAAGATGTAAACGCCCGTAGCCAACAGGCAGGGCAGCAGTATGGGCAGCACGATGCGCAAAAAGCCCTGCGCGCGGTTCGCGCCGTCGATCATCGCCGCCTCCTCCAGGGCTATGGGGAGATCGTTCAAATACCCTGTCAGCAGCCATACCGAGAAGGGTATGGTGAAGGTCGTATAGCTGAGCACCAGCGAGGCCGGGGTATACAGCAATCCCATCTTGCGCATGATGGTGAACAGAGGGATCAGCAGCAATACCGTGGGGAACATGTTGTTGGTCAGGAACAGCACCATCAGCGGCTTCCTGCCGACAAAGCGATAGCGGGAAAACGCATAGGCCGCCAGCGTGGAAACCGCCAGCGAAATCACCGTCGTAATGGCCGCCACGACGAGGCTGTTTTTCATCGGGTGCAGGAAATTGTACTGGCCGAACAGATGCTCGTAGGCCTGGAAGGTCGGGTGCTGCGGCCAGTATATCACCTTGAGGCTGTGCAGCTCCTCGGGGAGCTTCAGGCTGGTGACGAAGGTCCAGTAGAACGGAAATAGCAAAAACAGGAGGAAGAGCACCAGCGGTACCCACAGCAGGAAAATGCGCGACAGGCGGTTTTTCCATGCGATTCGATTCTCATTCTTTTCGCTGTTCATTCTATCAGCCCTCCTGATCCCGGAATGTATTTCGCAGGTAAGGTATGGCCGCCAGCAGTAAAACCAGCATCAGCATGATGGCCATGGCACTGGCATAGCCCATATCCAGAGCGTTGGCCTTTTTATAGATGTAGACGCTGAGGGTCTGGGTGGCATAGGCCGGGCCGCCCTCGGTCATGTTGAATATCACGTCGACGGAATTGGCGACCCAGATGATGCGCAGCATCGTGGTCACGAAGATGGTGTTGCGCAGGCTTGGAATGGTGACATAAAACAGCTTTTGCCAGCCCGTCGCGCCATCTATGGACGCGGCCTCGTACAGGTCGTCGGAAATGCCCTGCAGGCCCGCCAGGAGCATCAGCGCGAAGAAGGGAATGCCCTGCCATACGATGGTGACGATCACGGACGGCATGGCCGTGGAGGGCTTGGACAGGAAGGCGATATTCTCGTGTATTAGCCCTATTCGCATCAGCAGATCGTTGATTACGCCGTAGTTGCCGTCATACATCCAGCGCCACATCAGCGCGATCAGCACGCCGGGCGTGACCCAGGGAATCAGGCTCACGGCGCGAACCACGCCCCTGCCCCTGAAATACTTGTTGAGGAGCAGCGCGAGCACGAAGCCGAACAGGAACTGGAAGCCCACGCCGAACACGACCCAGATCAACGTCCGAAGCAGCGAGCCCCAGAATTGCGGATCGTGGAACAGCGTGACATAGTTCTGCAGCCCGATGAAGCCGATCTTCTTGGGCCTGGTCAGGTTATAGCTTTGGAAGCTCATGCTGACGGCGTTGATGATGGGCACGATCACCACAGACAGCATGACGATCAAGGCCGGCAGCAGCAGCAGATAGGGCCATATCGTGCTGCGTCCCCTTGGTTTTCTGCGAATATCCATAGCAGACCTCCCGTGTTAGTAATGTGTCATTAAGCAACACGCCGGAAGGAAAACCCCTCCGGCGTGAAAGCATACACTCTTTGCGCTGTTCGCCGAGCTGTCGAATGCGGTGCGCATCCTCCCCGATCCCAGGGATCAAAGCGTCTGCGCGACGCACAGGTCAATTACATTGAACAGCAGCACGCCATCCGTTGAACAGAAACCTGCTTTTCGAAAAGCCCTTTCCCGAGCCGGTATTATTCGGCCCAGAGGTCGGCCTGCAGGGTCTTCATGCAATCCTCGGCGGTAATCTGGCCCAGCAGCGCCTGCTGGATCATGGAGGGCCAGTTGCCGATCCACTCGGTGGTGGTATCGCGCACGGGCAGTATGCCGGCCACGGGCGCGCCCTCGATGGAAACCTTCATGAAGGGGTTGCTCTGGAACTGCTCCATCTCCTGCACGCGGGCCGCGACGGGCACGTTGCCGGTGACGGTGCACCAGGTCTCCTGGCCCTTGCCGGTCGCCAGATAGGCCATCCACTCGAAGGCGGCTTCCTTGTTCTGGCAGGATTCAAACATGACGGTCTCTGTATCGCCCATGGAGGTCCACTGGCCCTCGCCCTTGGGGAACACGAAGGCGGCCACGTCGTCGCCGAACAGCTCCATCATCTGGGCGGAGGAGCCGATGTGATGGATGGTCATGGCGGTCAGGCCGGACTTGAAGTTGTCGATCACCTCGGCGAAGCCGTCGTTGGGCGCGGTCTCGGGGGCATAGCCGTTGGTGTACAGGTCGATGTAATCCTGCATGCCCTTGATGGCGCCTTCGGAATCCAGATGCTCCCAATCGCCGCCGCCGGCGTAGATGAAGCTGCCCCAGGGCTCCTGGCCGCCGTTGGAGCCGCGCATGCCGAAGCCGTAGACGTCGGTCTTGCCGTCGCCGTCGGTATCGCGGGTCAGCTTGGCGCAGGCATCCAGGAACTCCTCATAGGTGGTGGGCACGGTGACGCCCGCCGCCTCGAACATGGAGGGACGATAGTACACATACAGAACCTGGGTGTTCCAGGGCATCACATAGATGGCATCCTGGCCGCCGGCGGAACGCATGGTGTTGTAGAGGTTCTCGTTGATCTGATCCTTGTCGGCCCAGTTGTTGATGAAATCGTCCAGGGGCGCCAGCAGATCGTTGCCGACGAAGGAGGGGGTCGCGGTCAGCTTGAAGGTCGCCACGTCGGGGCCGCCGCCGCCGATGGCCGCCGTGAGCAGATTCTGGCTGAACCCGCCGCCGTCCCAGGGATACTGTTCGCCGACCACGGTGATACCCTTGCCGTTGGTGGCGTTGAAGTCGGCGATCATTTCCTGCATGGTCGCGGCATAGTCGTCGTTGTCCGCCCAGAACCAGAACTTGATGGTCACATCCTCGGCCGAAGCCACGCATACCATGGACGCCATCAGAGACAGCGCCAAAAGCACAGCAAACAGTTTCTTCATTGTGATTCTCCTTCCACATTTCCGTTGATGTCGTTGATCGCCTGAAAGATATGTCGCCGGGTCGATTCGGAGGCGGCACTGGCATCCCCCCGTTCGATGGCATCCAGGATATCGCGATGATACCCCAGCGCCACCCTGGCGCTGCCGTGGACATGCGCCGTTCGGTGGTAGCCCTGCGCGATGGCTTCAAAGATCACGGGATACATGCGGCGAAGCACGCTGTTGTGCAGGCTCTCCGCCATGGCCAGATGAAAGTCATAGTCGAACCGCATGTAGTCCTCTCCCCTCTCGGAGGCTTCGGCCATGCAACGGATGGCATTGTGCATGGCTTCCGCATCCTCCGGGGTGTGCCGCAGCGCCGCTTTTTCGGCGATGTTGGGCTCCATCAGCAGGCGCACCTCCATCAGCTCCCGCAACACTTGCGACTGTTCCTCGAAGCTCAGCCCCAGCGGATCATTCCTGATACCGGTGCGGTCCGCAACGAAGCTGCCCTTGCCGTGGCGTATGACCACGATGTTCTCCGCCTGCAGCTGCTTGATCGCTTCCCGGATGGTGGAACGGCCCACGTCAAACCGCTCCATCAGTTCGCTTTCAGTGGGCAATTTGTCGCCAACCTTCATGCTCTCGCGCATGATCTGGCTTCGGATCTCCTCAGCCACCGATTGCGCCAAACGCACCTCTTTCACGATGATCCCCCTGTCTGTTCCAATCCCGGCTCAATGACGTCAGACGTCCGACCTCATTGATATCATTATACAACAGCCTTGTCCAATTGTCAATCTGTTTTTACATTTCATCCTTCCATAGTTTGCTTGTATGGTGAATGCTAACCACGCGCTACCGCTTAGGCGTCCTCCCGAATGGAGTTTTCAGTGGCAGGCTGACCGGGGGCGTCCACGCTTGTACAGCAGAATGTTCTACAGCCCCCGCCTTCGACCTGTAAAAGCCACGATTGTCCTTCAGGGATGCCCGTTCTGAAACATACGCCGTACCGTTCTCATTCGTCCATCAGGGCGAAGGTGCGCATGGCGTCCTTCACATTTTCCTTCATGGCCTCGCGGGCGGCCACCATGATCGCGGAGAAGAACCGCGGCTCGTTCTGCTGCAACCCCTTGAGGTATTCCTCGTCCGCCATGCCGCCGCTCTTATCCATATAGGTAAAGTAATTGATCTTGCGCACGCCGGAGCGAACCGCATTGTGGAAATCCTCCTTGCTGACGCCGGACCCGCCGTGCATGACCACGGGCAGATACTCCGTCATGCCACGGACGTTCCGCACCACGCTGAAATCCAGCTTGGGCTTTTTCAGATAGATGCCGTGGGTCGTTCCGAAGGAGCACGCCAGCGCGTCAACGCCGGTATCCCGGACAAATTCCTTGGCCTGCAGCGGGTCGGTATAGATCTTGGTCTCATCCTCTTCCCCGCTCTTGTCGCCGGTCCCCGACTCCCTGCGCCCCATGGAGCCCAGCTCCGCTTCCACGCCGACGCCCTTCATGGAGGCCATCTCCACCGCCTTCTTGGTGTTCTCCACGTTTTCCTCATAGGGCAGCGTGGAGCCGTCGTACATCACCCCCGTAAAGCCGATGTCGAGGGCCTTTTGCACGTATTCCAGCGTCTCCCCGTGATCCAGGTGAACGCAGACCGGAACGCTGGCCTTCTTCGCCGCCTCGACCATGACCGGCCCGATGACGGACAGCGGTATCCACGATTCATGGCACTGGGCGAACTGTATGATGACGGGCAGGTTCAATTCCTCCGCCGCCCAGATCACAGCCTGCAGGCTTTCCAGGTTCGGTGTATTAAACGATCCAATGGCGATTTTCCGTTCCTCCGCCTTTTTCAAAATCCATTGTAACGTGACAAGCATTCCCTTTCGCTCCTCTCCCGATAATGATGCCGGCAGGCTTGTATGCGCAGCATCATCTCATCTTCCTTAATATCGTAATATCCGCGGTGTAATTTGTCAAGTGCGTTCAAAAAAGATCCGTTCCCCGGAATATTTTCCCACAGGCCAACAGTTGAAAACAATTGCCTCGAGCCTCTGTTCGTGCTATAATTCATTTGGCAGGGAATAGAAAACGGTGCTTTTTCGCCGGTCATCGGATGCGGCTTTCCTGGTCTATATAAAAGGCCTATGCCGTCGATAAGGAGGACGTCATGAAGACACTGCGGCGCACGGCAAGATTCATCCGTCTGAATTGGAAATCGCTCGTTCTCTTTGAGCTGTCATATAAGGCGTCGGTTGCGACGGCGTTTACGCTCTTGATCAGCCTCGGCTTCAGGCTGGTCATGGATGTCATGGGCTTGACCTATCTCACCCGCGAGAGCTTCGACACCTTCCTGCGCCACCCGCTCACGCTGCTGCTGTTATTCCTGCTGGCGCTGCTGGCCGTCACATGCGCGATGATCGATATTTGCGCCATGGTGTACATACTGGACTGCTCCGCCAGCGGGTTTCGCTGCCGCATGCGGCAGGTATTGCGCTTTTGCCTGTACAATGTGCCGCGAATATGGCACCCCGAAAACTGGCCGCTGTCGGGCATGCTGCTGCTTCTGTTCCCCTTTTTGAGCCTCAGCATGATCTTCGGGCTGCTGGCATCCGTTTCGCTTCCGGAATTTTTACAGTCATCCATCCGGCACAATCCGCAGCTTTACGCGCTCGCGCTGGCCGGCGTGGCGCTGCTGCCACTGCTTATGATGCGCAGGATCTACAGCTTTCACTATTTCGCGCTGGAGGGCTGTACTTTCCGGGAAGCGTGGCGGCGCAGCGCCGCCCTGGGCCGACCGTTCAGGGACTATGGCGCGCTGCTTCTGGCGCAGACGATCTTCACCGCGTTCATGGTTTTGCTGCTGTTCGGGCTGACGCTGCTCGCGACGGTGCTCGGCAGGGCGCTGTCCGGCGTGTTTCACCACCAATGGCTGGCAGGCACCGTCATCTGGTACGCCGTCGCGCTGTCGCTGGCCATCGTGTTCGCCTTCTCGCTGCCCATCAGCATCAGCTGCGTGAGCCAGCTCTTCTATCGGCGAAAGCTGGAGATCGGCGAAATGACCGTCCCGGCCTACGCGCCCGCCCATTCCCTCGACCCTGTCCGCGAAAAGATGCTCCGGGCGCTGAGGGCAACGCTGCTGGCCCTGGTGATCTGCGGCCTGTTGATCATGGGGTGGCTCGTCAACACGGGCGCGCTGAACCCGCCCATTGAGGATATGCACATACTGGAGATCACGGCGCACCGCGGCGCCTCGGCCCTTTATCCCGAAAACACGATGGCGGCCTTCCGCGGCGCCCTGGAGCTCGGCGCGGACTGGATCGAACTGGACGTTCAACAAACCCGGGACGGCAGGCTCGTCGTGCTGCACGACGCCAATACGCGGCGCACGACCGGCGTTTCCGGCAACATCTGGAACATGACCTACGAGGAGGTCTCAAAGCTCGACGCCGGCCGGCTCTTCGGCGCGCAGTATGCGGGAGAACCCATACCCCTGCTGGAGGATGTGGCCGAATTCGCCAGGAGCACCGGCATCCGACTGAACATCGAACTGAAGCCCACGGGGCACGAGACGGATTTTGAACAGGGCGTCATTGACATCGTGCGCGAATACGGCCTTGAAGGCCACTGCGTCATCACCTCACAGGTGTACGACGTGCTGAAGCGCGTCAAGGCCTGCGATGAAAATATGACCACCGTATACGTCACGAGCCTGGCCTACGGAAATGTGGATTACCTGTCGGCGGCGGATCACTTCAGCATTCAGTCCACCAGCATAACCCCGCGCCTGGTGTCCCGCGTCCACCGCCAGGGCCGGCAGATCTACGCCTGGACCGTAAACAGCAAAAACAGCATCAACCGGATGATCGACCAGAATGTGGACAACATCATCACGGACAACATCGAGCTTGCCCGGCAGTGCGTAAAGGAGAGCCGGTACAGCCCGCTGCTCAACGACCTGGTGCAGACGCTGGAGGAAAAGACGGAGACAGGGGCGTCTCAAAACGGATGACACGACGGAAACAGGGCTTTACAGGCTCTCCCGCTTCATTTTGATCCTCTCGTCCTGATCTTTTCATTCTCTTCCCGTCATTTTCCCGCCGTCACGACAGCCTTCCGGGCGTGATGGGCTTCCTTCACGGCGTACATCCTCTGGTCCCCCGCCTGAATGCAGTGTTCGAAGGTGTCGCCCTCGCCGATCACCTTGTCGAAAATGCCCACGCTCGCGGTCACGGTAAAGGGGCGCGCCTGTTCCTTATTCAACCGCTCAAGCGTCTTTTCCAGCCTGCGCACGTAATCCTGCGCCCCGCCGCCCTCCGGCAGGAACACCACAAACTCGTCTCCGCCCATGCGCGCGCCCAGCCCGTCCGGCGGCAGTGTGGCCTGGATCGCCTGTCCCACCAGCCGTATGGCATGATCCCCAGCGGTGTGGCCATAGGTATCGTTGATGTGCTTGAGCCGGTCCATGTCCACGCACGCGAACGCGACCCTTCGCCCCATCATCCCCGGCCACAGGGCTTCGAGCTTCTCATTGAGGCCGCGCCGGTTCAGCAGATTCGTAAGCATATCCGTGGTGCTGCTGCGCCGGCGCTCCTCGTACAGCCGCATCAGCTCGTCCTGCCGGCGAATGTTTTCCAGCGCGACGGTGATCAGCACGTTCATATGGGCAAATGCCCTTGAGGGCGCCTGCCCCGGCATGTATTGGAATACGTTGTAGCCGAATGCCCGCCCGTTTTGATGCAGCAGCTTGACGAGCAGCATCTGCGGTTCGTCCTTCCGCTCCATCATCGCCGGCAGTATATCGCTTCGGTCATACACGGTCATGGGCATTCCCCCGTCCCGCTGGTCGCGCAGCGCGTGGACAAGGCGCACCTTGCCGCCCGTACCGGGCGTCAGGGCGTCGGCTTCCTCAAACAGGCAGATATAGTGATCCCTGAGGATCGGGTTGTAGACCCTCTGGCTGATCAGGACCTTGTGCAGCGTGGTCAGGTCGGCGCAGGCGCCGAGGTCGATGCACATGTTGTTCATCATCGCGTCCTGGTCGTTTTCCAGCTCCAACAGGGCGGTCGCCTCCTCGCTGACCCTGCGGTAATGATCGGGGGCGCGCTTGCCGCAACCGCAGCTCTCGCCGAGGACAAACCTGCCGGGCAGCGCGTTTTTGAAATGCTCCGACCCATTGCAGCCGCCGCGAATCCGCCTGTCCAGGCAGTTCATCGCCTCGACCACCATTCGATCGTAATCCGGCTGTACAGTCGTCACGCTGGGCATATCCACGCCGAGGACGGGAATGTTGTCAAAGCCTGTGACGACCACGTCCTGCGGCACGCGGATACCGTGGCCGGCCAACGTGCGCATCAGGCCGATGGCCATATAATCGTTCGCGCAGACGACGGCCTCCGGAGGGTTGTCCGGATCCCCGAAAAAGGCGTCGTAGGCCACATCGCCGCAGCTGTACCACAGGTTGCCGGCGCATATCCTGCTTTCCGGAACCTCCAGGCCGTGGGCCTCCATCTCCTCCAGGAACACGCGCAGCCGGGCATCCGCTTCACTGTGGCCGGCATATCCGGTCTGGAAGCAGATATGCCTGAAGCCATGATGCTCGATCAGATGGCGGATCAGGGGACGGATCGCCTCCGTTTCGTCGGTGTAGACACAATCGTATCGGGGATCGTCGTCCCGGATGGCGACGACAGGGCAACGCACGCGCGTGCGCAGCATATCGTTCATGCCGTCCCGAAACTCGCCCTCGTCATAGCTGGCGGGAACAACGATGATGCCGTCCATCTTGTCGACAGCGGCATAGCGGAATATATCCTTTTCCTGATCGTCATAGTCGCTGTGCATCAGATTGTACTCCACAGAGGTAAATATGACGATGTCATAGTCCAGCCGCCGACCCTCGCGCTCCAGGGCATGAAAAACGGCGTCGTCAAATACGGAGAAAATCTTGTTCAAAAAGACGCCTATCGTCTTGCGGCGGGAGAATATCATAGCATCACCCTCATATCCGTCGTTCCGTCCAGGTTCCCTGCAATTATAATTATCCCGCATCCGGGGCATCCAGAAACCGTCCTTCAAATTCCTCCACCGGCATCGGCCTGGCGAACAGGTATCCCTGGTACATCCTGCACCCCATCTGCGCAAGGGCGCGGTACTGCTCCTGCGTCTCAACGCCCTCCGTTATGGTCACAAGCCCCAGCTCGTTCATCATGTTGATCAGGTTTTGCAGGATGATGGACGTGCGCGGCAGGTTCTGCATGTCGTTGATGAAAACCGTGTCTATCTTTACAATGTCCACAGGCTGTTCAGCCCTGTGTGTGGAGCGTAAAGCGTCCAGCTGTCTCTTCGCCTGAAATGTAAAATTCCGAGACCTTTTCCATATTATAACATGTCTTCAATCCATTTGTCCATATGTAAATCAAAGATACCGGGGTGTCTGTCGGGATAACGTCGTCCCTGCGACGGAATCCCTGTGGACACCCTCGCCGCTTTATGGTATTATCCTTAAGGAAACACCGCACAATGCTCATGGCGCATTACTGCACGACTCGATTATGCGGTATTTCCTTATGGAAATGCTGTAATTATTTATATTGTGTAAAATCCCGTTCCCGCTGTAACGAATCCGCCGTTGCGCCGTCCAACCAGTGATTTTACAGGCAAGGGGGTGATGAATGTGAACCAGGAGGCCTGCGAAAAGCTGTATGAAGCCTATTACATGCGGGTTTTCTCATATGCCATGACGATAACCGGCGACCGCCACACGGCGGAGGAAATCACCCAGGAGACCTTCTTTCGGGCGTTTTCAAAGCTGAAGGATTTCCGGGGAGAATCCGACGCCTTCACATGGCTCTGCGCCATTGCCAAGCACCTCTTCATCGATGAAAAGCGCAGGCAGGGCAGGGCGGGCGAGATGCCGGAGGACATCGCCCTGCAGGACAAGGCCGTCGAGCAGACCGCCGTGGAGCGGGACGATTCCTTCCGCGTACACATGGCCCTGCACGCGATGGAGGAGCCCTACCGCGAGGTGTTCGAGCTGAGGGTATTCGGCGAACTCTCCTTCCAGCAGATCGGAAGGATATTCAACAAGACCGAAAACTGGGCCCGCGTCACATTTCATCGCGCCCGCGCAAAGCTCAAGGAAAGGATGGCTTGACCATGAAAAAGGAATGTGAAATTGTCCGCGATATTCTGCCGCTGTACGTCGACGGCGTATGCAGCGCGGCAAGCCGCGAGATTGTCACCGATCATTTGAAGGAATGCCCCGAGTGCAGCGCCTATCTGGAGCAGATCCGCGCCAGCGAGGCCGAGGACGCCCTGAAGGCGGAAAAGGCGCTGGTCATAAAGAACCAGGCCCGGCGCTTCAATCGCCGCTCCACCGCCGTCGGCAGCATCATTTCGGCGCTGTTCATGGTTCCAATATTGATCTGCCTGATCGTGAACCTGACCTCCGGAAGGACGCTGGACTGGTTTTTCGTGGTGGTCGCCGGAATGCTCGTCGCCGGGTCGCTGACCGTCGTGCCGCTGACCGTGCCGGAAAACAAATTGTTCTGGACGCTGTGCGCGTTTTGCATCAGCCTGGTCATACTGCTCGCGGTGTGCTGCCTGTACACGCGGGGCGACTGGTTCTTCGTGGCCGCCTCCGCGTCGATCTTCGGGCTTTCGGTCATCTTCCTGCCCTTCGCCATCCGGGCGAAGCCGCTTCAGCCCTGGGTCAAGGGCCACAACAAAGCGCTGCTGGTGGTGGCCGTGGACCTCATACTCTTCGGAAACATGATGAACGTGATCAGCATGCACCAGAAAGGCTTCGGCTTTACCATGCTGATCGCCGTACTCATCATCGCGGCGCTGGGGCTGCTGGTCACAAACGTCGTCCTGAAGGAACGGGAAAAGCAATAAGATACAGGCATGCGCTGTCAGAGGGGGCCTGAAAACGCATGCCTGCGGTATAGCGCCTCCGTCGCCTGCGGATTGATGGGGTAACTCCGCAAGTATAGGGCGATGACCTATTGATTGTCCTTCTTGCCGGGCGTCAGCGCGGCGGCGGCCAGCAGACCGGCGACGCCCCCGCCGATATGCCCCTGCCAGCTGACGCCGGCGCTGAAGCTGTACACCAGGTTGACCAATATGCCGCGCATGGCGTAGGCCGGGTTGATGCCGTTTCTCAGGTTGTAGACCAGCGTGGCCGTCATCAGCCCCCAGATCGCGCCGCTGGCGCCGGCGTGCACGCCCCTCCCGCCCGCGTAATTGATGAGCAGGCCGGAGCCGACGATTCCGATGAGGTAGATCAGCGCGTAGCGCCACCAGTCTATCCGGCGCTCCAAATCGAGGCCAAATACGATCAGGCAGATCATATTGCTGCCAAAGTGCAGGATGCCGAAGTGCAGAAACGCGCTGACGAAGAGGCGCTGCCACTGGCCGTCCTGCAGCGCGCCCTGATACATGGCGAACCGGTAGACCGCCGCGTCCTGACCCACGGAATACTCATAGATCAGGCCTATCAGATTCAGAAGGAAGATAACTCCCGTCACGATGGGAAACCGCTTGTACGACCTATCCGCAACATAATCCGCGCTCATATGGTCCTCCTTTTGCCGTTTGGCTTTTGTTGCATGCGGCGGCGTAAACGCCGTCGCCGCTGTATATTTCCCTTTCATTCATGGTCCCGAAGCATGCGCCTGAAAAACGCGCACTGCTCGTCGTTGCAGCGCCGCGCGGCCTCGGAGCGCATGTCGCACTGAAAATCATGGCCCAGCGCATGGGCCGCGTCGCCGTAGAAGCGCAGGACGTGGGGCACCTGGGCCTTGCGCAGCGCGACCTGCATCGCGTCGGCCTGCTCCTGGAGAAAATCACCCGTGCAGGTGAACAGGAAGGTCTCCGGGAAGGCGTCGGTCACCCATCGCTTCACATCCGCCAGCGCGAGGTTTTCCGGGGTCGGCCCATCGGCGAACAGATCCCCCATCAGCGCCATGTCCTGCGCGCCTGCGATGGTGTACACGCCGCAGGCCAGCGATATGGCCCTGGGCGTCGGGCCGAAGGGCCGGGAAAAGGCGTACAGCGCCGCATATTCGGGATTCGTGCAGGCGTCGCAATACAGCCCCAGCAGATGGGCGCCCGCGCTGTCGCCGATTGCGAACAGGTTGTCCATGTCCAGCCCATACGCCGCCTTATGGGCCTCGGCCCAGGCGAACACGGCCCCGATATCCTCCATCTGGGCGGGGAAACGGTTCTCCGGCGCAAGGCGATAGGAGAAATTGACCACCGCAAAGCCGCGCTGCGCGAGGCTCATGGTGTAATACTGGTACAGCGCCTTGTCGCCATAGACCCATCCGCCGCCGTGTACGCTGACGATGACCGGCAGGCTTCCCTTCGCGCCTTTGGGTCGGTATACATCCAGGCTCTGCATGGGATGCGCGCCATAGGCGATGTCGTCATAGCGCAAAACATCCTCCGGCGTCGTCAGCCCCGCGTCGCGGAGGGCGTCGCTCTGTGCAAATTCCCTCCTGAGTCTGTCGCTCGTCTCAGACATGTTAATTCCTCCACAACCTCTGTCCGCCGCAAATCGCCGATGCCCGCACGGCTTCTGTCCGGATGCAGGCCTTGTCGACCGTATCGGGCAACGTGTTTTCGCGCCGGCGTATATCATTATACCGAATTTTTGAGGCGTTGTCTACAAAGAAATCCCGACTGTCGCCAGTCGGGAAAGACCATGTATACAATTCAGCGCTTATTGAGGATCATTCCTCACATGCCGGGGAACCGATTCCCGCGATTCTGCTGCTGGTCGGGGGACTGCCAGTCGTACTGCCAGTTGCCATACTGCTTCTGGCCGCCCATGCGGTTGCCTTTCTGTCCCTTGCCGCGCATCCGGCAGTCGCCCTGCGGGCAGCCCCGCCCGTTTTCCTGCCGCTGCTGGAATTCCTTCACGATCAGGTCGGCCTGCTCCTGCGTCAGCTTGCCGGCAGCCACATACTCGTCCAGCTCGGCCTGAAGGGCCTCCAGCGCCTTCGCGCTGCGCGCGTCGTGCAGGGCGTTCAGGGCGTCGGCCAGGGCGTCCGCTTCCTGGGCTTCTTCGGGGGCCGCCTCTTCCTGGGGCGCGGGCGCATTCTCCGGCGCAGCGTCAGCCTCCGGCGCGGTCTGCGCGCCATTCAACGAGGATTCCGGCGGGTTCGGGGCTACCAGCTCGGCCTGCTGGGCCGGGTCGGTGGGTTCGGCTATCGCCGCGCAGCCAAGAATAAGCGCAAGCACCAGGGTCATTGCAAGTATCATTCGTTTCATTGAAATCAGCTCCTGTCTGTTTATTTGTCCGGAGATTCTGTTTATCTCCCGTCGACAATCGCATTATATCGGGCCAAGCTAAACTGGAGCTTAAAGGAACAATGTCCATTCTGTGAACAATTATGCGGGATTTATGGCCGAACGACACCCCTTTCGCTCAGGCGGGGGACATGTTCAGTCGAACATGCTCAGCTGAACGTTCCTGTCGGGAAAGTCCGCCATCCATTCAAAGCATGCGTCGGGATCGTGCATGATCCCCCGCGCCGCGCAGAAGCTGTGAAGCAGCGCCATCAGCCCGGAGCTTTCCGGGCTGGGGACCTCATAGGCGTTGCCGTAGGTCTGGGCATACCGGCGCTTCAATCCGGGAAAGTGGCGGTCCAGCGCCCCGTAGAAGTATTCCCGGTTGCCCTCCCGCAGGGTCACGCCCATGCCGAAGCATATGATGCCCGCAACGCCGACCTCCGCGCATGCGTTCAATATGGCCCGTATATTCTGCTCGTTATCGTTGATGAACGGGAGTATCGGCGTCAGCCAGACGACCGTGGGGATGCCCCGTTCGCGCAGCCGCGCCAGCGCCTCGACCCGCCGCTGCGTATTGCAGACGCCCGGCTCCAAGATGGCGCAAAGCGCCGGGTCCCAGGTGGTCAGCGTCATCTGAACGACGCATTTCCCGGCGTCGTTGATCGCCGCCAGCAGGTCGATATCCCGCAACACCAGATCGGATTTTGTCTGCACCGCCGCGCCGAAGCCGAAGCGATGGATGACCTCAAGGCACCTGCGCGTCAGCCCCAGCTTCTCCTCGCAGTGCATGTAGGGGTCCGACATGGAGCCTGTGCCGACCATACACCTTTTTCGCTTTGAGCGAAGGGCCTTCTCCAGCAGCTCGGGCGCGTTTCGCTTGACCTCGATGTCCTCAAAGGGATGGGTGAACTGATAGCACCGGCTGCGGCTGTCGCAATAGATGCAGCCGTGGGTGCAGCCCCTGTAGACGTTCATGCCACAGGCGGACATCCTGCTCGTCAGTATCCCCTTTGCCTCGACAAAATGCATTCCGCAACGCCTCCCGCCGGAATAATAATATATCATATCCACCGCAAAGGCAACACCAAAGGCAAATTTGTGCGATAACGCCGATTAATTCGACGATTGTGCTGCAAGAAGAGCCGATCTGTGGTATACTGTTGCTGTCGCAGGGCGTCGCACGGGCGTCGGGAAGCGCCTTTTCCCGCGCCGGTCAAGGGCTTTCGACGCGGCACACGAAGCATTGCAACATGGGATTGCCCTTCAACCAATCCCCGTTTGCGCCGAAAGGAGATCACCCCATGAAAATCCTCATTTGCAACGCAGGGAGCACCTCCCTGAAATTCAAGCTGTGGGACATGCCCGCGCTGACCGCGCTGGCCGAGGGCAAGGTGGAGCGCGTCGGCTCCGCAAACGCCGTGTTCCACTATGCGAACGACGGCTATCGCATCGTGCGGGACGACCTGTCCATCCCCGATTACAGGGCGGGCATCGCCATGTTCCTGGACGCGCTGTGCGCCCCGGAGGGCGGCGCCCTCGCCTCCCTCTCCGAGATCGAGGCCGTGGGCTTCAAGACCGTGCTGGCCAAAGACTACTACGGCGTACATCTGCTCACCGAGGCGGTCAAGGCGGGCATGCGGGCCTACCTGTCCGTGGCCCCCGCCCACAACGGGCCCTATCTGGAGGCCATCGACGTATTCGAACGGCTCCTGCCCGACGCGCCCCGGGTCGGCGTATTTGAAACCGCCTTCCACCGAACGATACCGGCCGCGCGGCGCGTGTTTCCCGTGCCCTATGAATGGTATGAAAAATACGGCGTGATGCGCATGGGCTACCACGGCGCCTCCCACGGCTACATCGCCCAAAAGCTGGCCGGCAGGCGGCGGGTGATCTCCTGCCACCTGGGCGGCAGCGCGTCGATCTGCGCGATACTGGACGGAAAGAGCGTGGACAACAGCTTCGGCTTCTCGCTGCAAATGGGCATCCCCCACGCCAGCCGCACCGGCGACGTGGACGTGTATCTTGTGCCCTTCCTGCTGGAGCAGGGGCTCACGCTGGAGCAGATCTTCGACGGCCTGGGCAAAAACGGCGGCCTGAAGGGCATCTCCGGCACCAGCGGCGACATACGGGACGTGGACGCCGCCATGCGGGCGGGCAGCGCGCGGGCGAAGCTGGCGCTGGATGTGCTGATCGCCCAGATATTGCGCTATATCGGCGCTTATACGATGGAGCTGGGCGGGCTGGACGCCATCGCCTTCACCGGCGGCATCGGGGAAAACTTCGCGCCCCTGCGCTGCGCGGTGCTGGAGGCCATGGCCCACATGGGCATGGTCATCGACGCCGACGCCAACGAAAACGGCCGTGGCGAACGGCTGATTTCAGCGCCGGAATCGGCCATAGAGGCCCACGTCATCCCCGCAAACGAGGAGCTGATGGTGGTCCGCTCGACCTATGAACTCATATCTTCCAAATAAATTTGAAAAATCTGCTGTAAACTATAGATTTTTTGGGAAAGATGTTGTATACTATATTATGATTTGGTAACGAGGTCAAATCAACCTCCGTCACAACATTATGAAAGTAGGGATAGCGTGAAAAAGAAGAAGTGTATCGCCATGCTTTTGGCTGGCGGTCAGGGAAGCCGCCTCGGACTTCTCACCAA
>CACYZW010000039.1 GCA_902778995.1 uncultured Eubacteriales bacterium | reverse complement strand
GTTCGGCGACATCACCACCGGCGCTTCCAGCGACATCAAGTCGGCCACCGAGATCGCCCGCAGCATGGTCACCGAATACGGCATGAGCAGCAAGCTGGGGCCGGTGTTCCTGGGCACCGAGCACGAGGTCTTCCTGGGCCGCAGCTTCAGCCAGCAGAATTCCGGCTTCTCGGAGATGGTGAACACCGACATTGACAACGAGGTTCACGCCCTGCTCCAGGAGGCCTATGACCGGGCCGAAAAGATACTGAGCGACCACATCGACCAGCTGCACGGCCTGGCGAAGATTTTGATCGACAAGGAGAAGATCGACCGCAGCGAATTCATCGCCTTCATGGACGGCGTGAGCGCAGACAAGGCGGTGGAGACCGAGTTCGTTGAAAAAACCGCGCCCGAGGACGCGCCCTGGACCAAGGTACTGGGCGACGACGACGCGGCGGAGGCCGACGGTCAGGCCGAGGCATCCACCCCCGCCGTAAACCTGAGGAAGGATTCGGACGGGGAAGCGTAAAACATCCCTCAAAAACACAGGGGCGCCGCATCGGCGCCCCTGCGTTTCACAAAAACCAGTGCTTTAAGGAAACACCGCACAATGCTCATAGCGCATTAACGGCTGAATTTCAGCCGCCTGCTGCCTGCTGATTTCTTGAGTTGCTCAAAAAGGAACCGTTGCCATGAAGATCATCGCCCTCTGCCTGGCGCTGCTGATTGCCCTTTCCGGCGCCGCCCTCGCCCATACCCGGGAGGATATCCGCGAGGCATATCAGTCGATACCATCCGCCCCGACGGCGTCCCCCTACGCCCAGGCGCCGTCCGTGGCCGCCCCCTACGACGCCGGGTCGCTGACCGGCGCGGCCAGGGCGGAGGCGCTCGGCTTCCTGAACTTCGCCCGCTGGCTGGCAGGGCTCGAGCCCGTCGCAGAGAGCGACATCTACGATTATCAGTGTCAGCACGGCGCGACGCTGCTGGCCGCGCTGGACTATGTGGATCACAACGCGCCCCGGCCCGCCGACATGGACGATAATTTCTACGACTCCGCCCACCTCGCCACGTCCTCCGGCTGCATCGCCCGCTTCAACTGGATGCGCCAGACGATAGTGCGGGAGGGCGTGGAGTACTTTCTCAGAGACGACGGCGAGGAAAACCTGAACGCCCTGGGCCATCGCCGCTGGGCGCTGAACCCGAGGATGTCCGCCACGGGCTTCGGCCTGGCGAACGCCACGTCGGGCATGAGCTACGTCGTGATGTACGCCCACGACCTGGGCAATGCCAACGCCCGATGGGAGAGCGTTCGCTGGCCCGCCGCCGGGGATTTTCCCGCCGAGCTGATCCACGGCCACCTGGCCTGGTCGGTGGTTCTGAACCCCGAGTTGTACGACCTGAACGGCCTCGATCCCACCGTCACCCTCGCCGAAGCCGGCAGCGGCCTGAGCTTTCGGTTCCATCCCGCCAGCGGCACGGGCGACGGCTTCTGCGCCCTCAATTCCGAGGGCTACGGCGCGGGGCCCTGTCTCATCTTTCGCCCGGATTTCTCGGGCACGGGCTTCACCGACTACCTTCAAAACCAGCGCTGGCACGTGCGCATCGACGGCCTCAGGGATGCCGGCGGCGCGCCCAGGCCCATGGATTACGACGTGAACATGGTCTCCCTGACCGCACAGGACGCGGTCAACGTGGAGATCTATCCCCTGGAAGCCCGCCTCGCTCCCGGCGAAACGCTGCAGCTCCAGGCCGACGTGATTCCCGCCTATGCCGACGACCTCTCCGTCGCCTGGCGCAGCAGCGACGAGGCTGTCGCCACGGTCTCCGGCGACGGCCTCTTAACCGCCGTCGCTCCCGGCAAGTGCGAAATCACCGTCGCCTGCGCGGCAGGATTCGAGGACGTGTGCCGGGTGGAAGTGGGATAGTTACCTGGCGGTTGGTCATACTCGCCAACGATGGTATTTGCCAATTTGGGGGATGGGAGAGTGAATAGGGAATAGGGAACAGGGAACAGGGACAGCGAACGCCTGGAAAACAGTCCGGTGGACTGTTTTCAGAGGTTCGAGCGCCCGGAAAACGCTCCAGTGGAGCTTTTCAGTGGTTCGAACCCCCTAAAGGGAAAGGCTTTTGGCTGGCGTTGCGCTATTTTAGAAGATTGCCATATTGCCTGGCGCTCTGTCTTTCTATACCTGCTCTGCTGCCTTTCTTTTGTACCAGGACAATACCGACCATCCGGAGAATGCAAACCTGTCGGAACGATTTGGACCTGGAGCGTGGGGACTGCGAGAATTCAGATATACTGACGATTGAACAGGAGATCATGTTATGATGCGGCGCCGCTTAATCTTTGCGGGTATGCTTTTGTTTTGGATGCTTTCGTCGCTTTCGACAGGGCTGGCGGAGCAGGAAAAGCTTCCCGTGACCTCCCTGGACATGCTTGCGCAGCCGGGGATCATCATTGCCGTGGGGCTCGACACGCCTGCGAATACGCTTTGCAGCAGGACTATCCCCAGGCGACGCAGATTCCCTACAGCGATATATTCCTGGCGTATCTGGATGTGATGCGAGGTCGCGTCGACGCCTGCGTCAGCGCCCGTCGTGAGATGGAATTTGCCATAGACCACGGTCTGAGCGGCGTTCGTCTGCTGGACGAGAACTATCTCTCCACCAAGGTCGCCGTGGGCATATCTCCCGTGTCCGCGATTCCCAATTTAAGGGAACGGCTGAACGCCTTTATCGCGGAGAAAAGGGCGGATGGCACTCTGGACGACATGTACGACCGCTGGGTGGTCCGCGATGAAGAAACCATGCCGGATATACCCGGGGCAAAGAATCCGTCCTTCACGCTGCGCGTGGGCACGACGGGCACAGTGATGCCCTATTCCTATTATGTCGGCACGGAACTGGCGGGATACGATATCGAACTGGCCCACCGCTTTGCCAGCTGGCTCGGGGCGAAGCTCGAATTCAAGGTCTACGACTTTGGCGGGATCATCGCTGCCGCCGAGTCGGGCAGCATCGACTGCATCATGTCGAACCTGTTCTACACGGAGGAAAAGGACGAAGCCATTCCCTTTTCTGACGTGCTGTTTGAGGTTGAGATCACGGCGATGGTACGGGACGATAGTAAAGTGGCTTCGGGAGGGGGAGACGGCAACCGAGGAGCGTCGCAGGCGGCCGCGCCCACCTTGCGGGCCTATAACGGCAGGCGCATAGGGGTGCAGACAGGCACCTCCTTTGATAAAGCTGTGCTTGAGAAGCTGCCGGACGCGGAGGTCGTCTACTTCAATACCAAGGCCGACCTGATCAGCGCGCTGTTGGCCCACAAGATCGATGCCTTTACCGTTGATGAGCCCGTTATCAGAGTGCAGATGCAGCAGGATGATCGTCTGTCCTACATCCCGGAATACATACAGCGCTTTGACTTCGCCTATGTGTTTCCCAGGACGGACGCAGGGCAGGCGCTGCGAGAGCAGTTCAACGAATACCTGCGCGCGATCCGCGAGGACGGCACGATGGAGGCGATCGAGGCGAAGTGGTTCAGCGATGACGATAGTCAGAAGACGATCACGGATTACAGGAGCCTTCCCGCAGCCAATGGAACGCTGCGCATGGCCACCGAAGCTCTGTACGAGCCCTTCACCTACATCATGAACAACGAAATCGTGGGCTATGACATCGACATTGCCGCAGGCTTCTGCCAGAGATGCGGTTACGGCCTGGAAATCATGGACATGAGCTTCGACGCGGTGCTGCCCTCGGTGCAGTCCGGAAAGTGTGACTTCGGTGGCGCGGGCATCTCCATAACCGGGGAACGCGCCGAGAACGTTCTCTTCTCCGATCCGAACTACTCCGGCGGCACGGTGATGGCGGTGCTGAAAGGCGATAGCGCGCCTGCCGCCGATGCGCCTGCGGAAGTGAAGGACACCTTCCTGAACGGCATCATATCGAGCTTCAACAAGACCTTCATTCGCGAGGAGCGCTGGAGGCTGTTCCTGGACGGCGTGCTGACCACGCTGCTGATCACGCTGCTGGCGATACTGTTCGGCACGGCCCTGGGATTTATGATCTTCATGCTCTGCCGAAACGGGAACCCTGTGGCGAATTTCGTCACCCGCTTCTGCCTGTGGCTGGTGCAGGGCATGCCGATGGTGGTGCTGCTCATGATCCTGTTTTACATCATCTTCGGCAGCGTGGCCATCAGCGGCATCGCTGTGGCGGTGATCGGCTTCACGCTCACCTTCGGCGCGGCGGTGTTCGGGCTTTTGAAGATAGGCGTCGGCGCGGTGGACAGCGGCCAGTATGAGGCGGCCTATGCGCTGGGCTACTCCAACCGCAGGACGTTCTTCAGGATCATCCTCCCGCAGGCGCTGCCCCACGTGCTGCCCGCCTACAGGGGCGAGATCGTGGGCCTGATCAAGGCCACGTCCATCGTGGGCTACATCGCCGTACAGGACCTGACCAAGATGGGCGACATCGTGCGCTCCCGCACCTACGAGGCCTTCTTCCCGCTGATCGCGGTGACCGTCATTTACTTCATGCTGGAGGGCCTAATCGGGCTCCTCGTCAGCCGGATCAGCGTCGGCTTCGATCCGAAGCGCCGCAAGCCCGGCGACATACTGAAGGGGATAAAGACCGATGGCTATACCCGATAACGAAACGATTTGCAAATTATGAGATGCAGTTTCGGATGGATTTGACTGCATTTCAAGGCGCTTTTCCGCAGCTTTAGTGGACCCTAAGGCAAGGAAAAGCAACACAGAAATGCAGGCAAATACACCGAAAATGCGCTTCAGGCATTTTAGAAACACACTCTAATATACGCTGCCCTGCGCACCGGCTTTGCAATGAGCGTTGCCGCAACGATCTTCGCAGCGTCGCCGGGCAGGAAGGGCACCACACACATGCCCAGGGATGCGGCCAGGCTGTTTTTCGTCTGGAACATAAACCAGGCCGTGCCGATCGCGTACAGCACGACCGTTCCCATCGCCATGAACGCCGGCAAGCGCCAACGCGGGCCGACTTCGGGGCTGTCCGGGCGGACCGCCAGTCCGGTGATCAAAGCGCAGGGTAAATAGCCCACCAGATAACCCCCGGTGACGCCGATCAGCTTTTGAAAGCCCCCTGTAAAGCCGGAAAACACCGGCAGTCCCACCAGCCCCAGCAGCAGATAAATCGCCACCGCCAGCGTTCCCCGCTTTGCGCCCAGCACCGCCCCGGCCAGATAGACGACAAACGTCGCCAGAGAAAGCGGTATGGGCCCGACGGAAACCGTCAAAGGTCCCGCGACGCAGAGCAGCGCCGCCATCACCGCCACAATCGTAATATCCCTCGTCTTCATCCTTCTCTTCCCCCTGTTCTACAACTTCAGGCTTACCTCGCCCGAATTGACACGCGACACCCCCGCGTCGGTCTTGATCACCAGGCGGCCCTGCGCGTCGATGTCCAGCACCCGCGCCGGATAAGATGAATCGCCACGGATCACCCGCACGTCCCTTCCGATCACGATGGAGCGCTCGCGGCTCTCGGCCATGAATTCCAGCGTCTCCAATTGCCCGTAGAGGGCGTTCAGCTGGTTGGAAATCTCCGCGATCAGACGGTTTCTGGATACCGGCTGCCCGCATTCGTTTTCAATCGATGTGGCGATGGCCGCCAGTTCCTTCGGGAACGCCATGGCCGCCACGTTCACGCCGATGCCCAGCACCGCGTATTCCAGCTGGCCGCTTTCAAAGTCCATGCTGGCCTCGCAGAGTATGCCGCACACCTTTCGGGCATTGATGTACAGATCGTTGACCCACTTGATGCCCACCTTCACATCGGCTACCGTCTCGATGGCCCGGGCGACGGCCACAGCGGCCATCGAAGTGATCATCACCGCCCTATCGGCCAGCACGCTGGGGCGGAGAATGTAGGTGATGTAAACGCCCGAATGCTCCGGCGAAAAAAAGGCGCGGCCCATCCGGCCCTTTCCCCCGGTCTGGGATTCGGCGATCACCAGATACCCGTGGGGCGCGCCCGTGGCGGCGATGGCCTTTGCCCGCGTGTTCGTGGAATCCAGCGTCCGGTGCAGCTCCATCCGCGCGCCGATCTCGCCGGGCTTGAGCCAGCGCCCGATTTCGACGATGCTGATGTGATCCGGCGCTTCGATCAGCCGGTAGCCCCGATTGGTGGCGGCTCCGATGACGCAGCCCTCCTTGCGAAGCTGTTCAATGGCCTTCCATACGGAATTGCGGCTGACCCCCAGCTTCCTCGCCAGCTGTTCGCCCGAAACAGGCGCCTTCGCCTGCGTGAGCACGGCCAGCACGTCGTGTTTTGTGGACATAGACAAACCTCCCTGCGCAGTGGCATTACCATAGCACAGGGAGGTTCTATTGTCAACTATCACATGTAAACAGGGTGACAATTATTGATCTTCACTTTGAGCCAACAATCGCGCATCCCTTTCCCGCCTTGAAAACACGCACCCGCAGTAATCCTGCCGGTACAGTCCGTATTCCCGGGACAGCTCGCAGGAGCGCTTGTAGCCGTTTTTCTTTTTAAAATCGGAATACAGCCACCGCACCCCCGCCCGGCGTCCCTGCTCCGCGCCGATGGCGTTGAGCAGCTGGGCGTCCTTCAGGGGACTGATGGTCAGCGACGTGGTAAAGTAATCGCTGTTCAGGCGCGCCGCCAGCGACGCGGAAGCCTCAAGGCGCATGCGGAAACACAGGGCGCAGCGCGCGCCGCCCTCAGGATCGCCCTCGTGTCCCCGGCACATTTCCATGAAGGCCGCGTTGTCGTAGTCGCCGACGATCACGCGAAGGGCGTTTTCATGGGGCAGCTGAACCGCCAGGCGCTGAAGCTCCGCCACCCGGCGGTCAAATTCCGCCCGAGGCGCGATGTTGGGGTTATAATAGTAAACGTCGATGTCAAAGGCGCGGTTCAACGCCTCCAGCACATAGCTGCTGCAGGGCGCGCAGCAGGCGTGCAGCAAAAGGCGCGGCCTGCGCCCGGATGCTTCGATCCGCGCAAGCTCGCGCTCCATTTCGATCTGATAGTTGGTCTTCACAGCTCCGCCTCTTCCCTGTGCCATTCAAAGGGCATCGCGGTCACGTGCCGGGGAATCATGATGCTGACGGCGCTGTGCAGGTTTTCCATGCGCACGGTGTCCGTCTCCGGCTCGCGCTCCCCGTCCAACGTCCATTCCACCGGAGCGTCGCATTCAATGGCGATCTTCTTGGCGGAGAAGAAGTGGATCATATCGTTGGGCACGCTCTGGGTGGTCAGTCCCACGAGTATGCTGCTCAGCTGGGCCGGGTTTACCGGGTTGCGCACCATCGTGACCTCAAAGCGTCCGTCGTTCAGCGCCACCAGCTGGGTATCCAGCCGCAGTATGCCGCCCACGGAGGTGGAATTGGTGACGGAGCAGAACACAAAATCGTCCTCGATCATCAGCTCGTCGGCCCGAATCTTCATGTGAATCGGCTTGATGGTCGTCAGGTCGCGCATGCCCTCAAATACATAGGCCGCGTGCCCAAGCACATTTTTGGCTGCCTGGGGCGTGGTATAGGATGCCTTGGCGAAGGCGCCGCAGGTGGCAGTATAGACGAAATAGCGCCCGTTGAACGCGCCCACATCCACGGTCTGCACCTTGCCCTCGACAATGTCCCGCGCCGCCTGCATCACCTCGGAAGAGAGACCGATGCTCGCGGCATAGTCGTTGGTGGTGCCGCAGGGGATGTAGCCCACGGGGCATTTCATGCCTGCCCTCAGCATGCCGGAGATGGTTTCATTCAGCGTGCCGTCGCCGCCCGCGCAGACCACCAGATCGTATTCGCGGGCGCTTTCCGCCATCACCCGAGCCGCCTCGCCCCCCGCGCCGGTGACATAGACCTCGCAGCGATAGCCTGCATCAATAAAAAGGCGGATGATCTCCGCCATGGAGCGGTTCGCCTTGCGCTGGCCCGCCTGGGGATTGAGCATAAACAGAAGTCTCTTCATTTCGTCAACCTTTCGGAATACTGCAATAATGAGAAAGCCCCCGCTACGTATACAGCGCGTACAGCCTGAAGCCCAATCCGTCACAGGATACCTGGTGATAGCGCACGCCGTTTCGCACGCCGCGCACCGCGCCGTAGATGGCGGAGCCGTGCAGATGGCCATAGACGCAATCCGTCACGCCGTAGCGCTCCAGGATGTCCGAAAAGCCCGGCTCCTCGTCGGTCAGCGGAGGAAAGTGCATCATCACCGTTATGGGCGCTTCCCCGTCCCTGCGCCGCGCGTTTTCCAGCGACATCTCCAGGCGCAGGCGCTCCCGGGCGTAGATCCGGCGGTCGTCGTCGGAAAAATCCGCTCCCGGCAGCATCCAGCCCCGGGACCCGGCGTACAGCCGCCCATCGATGAGAAAGCTGTCGTTTTGCAGCGCAAGCATGCCCTCGCCCAGCATGCGCCTGACCCTGCCGATGGAGCTCCACCAGTAGTCATGGTTGCCCCGCAGCAGCAGCTTCGTCCCCGGCAGTGCGGCGATGCTGTTCAGGTCCTCCACGGCGTCCTCCAGCCGCATGGCCCAGGAGAGGTCTCCCGGCAGCAGCACCAGATCCCCGGGCGCGACCCGGGCCAGCCAATCCTCCCGAATGCGCTGGAAGTGATCCCGCCAGTGCTCGCCGAACACGTCCATCGGCTTTTGCTGGGCGGGCAGGTGCAGATCAGCAATCGCAAAGACCGCCAAAGCTATTCTTCCTCATCCTCGTCGTCGAAATCCTTTTCCTCTTCGTCCTGGTCCTCGCCGTCAAAATCGGCGTCCTCACCGAAGTCCTCGCCGTCCAGGTCGTCGCCGATATCCAACTCGATCTCGTCCATGGTTGAAACGGAATCAATCTCAATGCTGGCGGGCTCGTGTTGAATCTCCTCGTCGCTGTCGATCTCGTTGCGGCGGGCCTGTTCCTTCAGGCAGTAGGCGCAGAGCTCCTGCCCCGGAACCACGGGGTTCTCCCCGCATTCAGAGC
The DNA here is from genome assembly GCA_902778995.1 of uncultured Eubacteriales bacterium. Classification (GTDB taxonomy): domain Bacteria; phylum Bacillota; class Clostridia; order Christensenellales; family Aristaeellaceae; genus UBA2862. The sequence goes on along the minus strand of CACYZW010000039.1, from coordinate 17,604 downwards.
AGAGCTCGATCATCTCAAACTGCTCGCTCTCGCCCCGAACTTCCCGACGGCATACGGAGCACATCGTATCCGTATCGTTCATGTAATTCAACTCACAGCGCGGGCATTTGATTAAACCCATTTTCATTCCTCCCAAAAACAGCAAAGCGTTTGCAAGCGGCAATGGCGCATAAGCTTCTTTGCAGCGTTAGCTCAATCACATGAGATATTATACACAAAATAGAGAATAGCACAAGCCCTTTTTTCACTTTCCACTTTCTTTTTTCGTTTCTTCCCCGTATTGACGGGCAAACGCGGCAATATCGGCGCTGTAGACCGCCTTCAGCGCGGGATTGTAGATCACCGACGCGGGATGATACATCGCAAACAGCCGCCGTCCTTCCCAGTCGACGAAGCGGCCGTGCATCTCTCCAATGACGCTGCTCCGTCCGATCAGCGCCTTCAGCGGCACATTTCCCAGGGTGACGATGTATCGCGGATCCACAAGGGCAATCTCCCGCTTCAGCCACGGTAAAAACAGCTTGATCTCCTCCTGCGTCGGCGGACGGTTGACGATGCGCCCCGCCGGTGAAAGCCGCGTGGGTCGAAATTTGACCACGTTGGTCACGTACAGCGCCGACCGTTCCAGCCCGGCCCCGGCAAGAAAGGCGTCCAGGTTCTTCCCGGCCTTGCCCACGAAGGGCCTGCCCTGCAGCGATTCCTGCTCGCCGGGGGCCTCCCCGATCAACATCACCGGCGCGCCCACGCGCCCCTCGCCGAAAACCAGCACCTTGCGTTCTTCCTCATAGAGATTGCGAAAAAACGCCGTAGCCTCCCGTTGAAAGCGCTCCATGCTCAATCCTCCCGCTCCTTCGCGGCATCCAGCTCGTTCAGCTTATCCCGCACCTTCTGAAAGTCTTCCCAGGCTTCCCGCTTTTTAGCCGGATCCCGCAGCAAATAGGAGGGATGAAAGGTGGGCATGAACCACACGCCCTTCTGTTCATACCAGCGGCCGTGATCCCGGGTGATGAATACCTGATCCCTGATCGTGTACTGGCAGGCCACCTTCCCCAGCAGCACCACCACCCTGGGCCGCACGAGGGCCACCTGGGCCCGCAGATAGCCCAGGCATGCCGCGGCCTCGTCGGGCTCGGGATTGCGGTTCTGGGGCGGGCGGCACTTCACGATGTTGCAGATATACACCTCGGAACGCTCCAGGCCGATGGCGTGGATCATACGCGTCAGCAGCTCGCCCGAGCGCCCCACGAAGGGGCGTCCCTGCCGGTCCTCGTCCTGGCCGGGGCCTTCGCCGATAAACATCAGCCGCGCATGCGGGTTGCCCTCGCCGGGCACCACGTTGTTGCGCGTCTGACAGAGCCTGCACTTCTGGCAGGCCTCAATTTCCCCGTAAAGCTGCGCCCAGGAAACCCGCACGTTCCTCACTTCTCCCCGTCTTATGATCGAACAAGCGCCCCGCGGACAGGCATGGCCCGTCTCCGCGAGGCGCCGGTTTATTTCGGTATGATGATCGCGTCCTGAAAGATGCCCCACAGCGAGGCAAAGGACGCCTGTCCGTCCCGCACGATCCAGTTGATCAGCGCCGTCAGCAGGAACGCGCAGGCGATGATCACGACGATCCCGGCAATCGCGCCGAGAAAATCGTAGATCCCCGCAAAGATCTTGTAGTTGATTCTGCGCCGCTTGACCTCCCGGCGCGTATAGATCTTGGCCACCCGCACACCTCCGCAAATCCATGACTTTTCCTTATGATTATAGCACGTCAAACCGGCAAATGCAAATCACGCGTCAACCATACAGTATGATCTCGTTCTTCACCTTATAGATGCTGCTGCACAGCAGCTCACGGCTCAGCTCGTTCCCATCGGCGTCCCAGCGCACCTTGTAGGCCTCCGCCTTATAGCCGTCCCGCCCGTTCTGTGAAACCACGGTCTCCCCGGCGGACAGGGTCGGGTCGGGCTGGTATTCCGTCTGATACTTGATGGCCTCAGTGGTCACGGCCTCCAGGGTGATTTTTTCGCCGTTGGGCAGCAGGCGTCCAAAGACGCCGAAGCGCACCCGCTTGTCATCGGTCAAATAGCAGCAGATGTAGATGCTGTCCGCCGACGTGTTGGTGAATTTCAAATCCTGGTGGCCCCAGTCCACGGTGGCGTCCTTGCCCTTGTCCACATAAGCCACAGTCAGCGAATGATTGTGGCGCTCGTCGATCTGCATGTCGGCCTTCACCGCTGCGTTGAACAGCGTGGTGGACACCTGGCAGATGCCGCCGCCCACCTGCTCGGTCACTTCACCGCCGGAAAAGGCGGTGGCAACCTGAAAGCCCCGCTCCGCCGTGCGCTGGCCGACCCTGTCGTTGAAGGAGAAGGTCTCGCCCGGCGACAGCTTTACGCCGTTGATCATCGACAGCGCCAGCCGGATGTTGTTCAGCCGCGCCTTGCTGGATGAGGAGGCGTTGGTGACGGCGTAGTCGATCAGGCCGTACATCTGTCCGATCTGATCGGTGGTGATCTCCGGCGGAAGCTCGGCAATGCGCAGGGCGACGCTGCCGCCCCCGCCCTCCAGCGCGTCCAGCAGATCCCGCTTCAGCGCCTCGGCATCCAGCTGCCTGCCCGTTCTGGAGGGGTTGAAGGTGAATTCATAGGTATCCACGTTGAAATCGGCGACGGTGGCGTCCGCGGGAGGCTGGTCGATCTTCAGCGACTGGAGCTGCACGAACTGGTTGACCAGCGTATCGTTGTATGGGACGCGGTGGATGACGTAGGCCGCCGGGTTCTGTATGTGGCTGGAGGCCATGCGATAGCGCTCCTCCAGCGTCCCGCTGCGGCCCATGCTCCAGGCTGCGGTCAGCACCGATTCATAGTCGCTGGCATAGCCCAGCTCGGCTGCGGTGACCGCCGTGCCGTCTTCCAGTGTCACCGTGCGGCCCGCATTCCGGGCCTCCACGCGATCCCGCCAGTAATCCATGGCGTTGCTCAGCGTCATCTTCGACACGTCCACGCCGTCCACGGTGGTGCCCTCGTAGAAGGTCTGCTTGTCCACCACCTCGCGCATCGCCAGGAAATCGCCATACTGGCTGTGGATCCGAACGCCCAGCGCCACGAGCACGACGATGGCGATCGTCAGGCAGGCGTTCAGCCCGCCGAACAGCGCCGTGCGACCCCTGGGCGGCGTGCCGTCGGCATCGGTCGGTCCGGCCGTCGCGCCGTGCTCCAGGAAGAAATCATCAGCGGCGCCGCGACGCCGGGAGGAAGCGCTTCGCTGGTTGGCGGCCTCCGCCACAGGATTTGCCTGGATGCCCTTCGGCGCGGTCTTGCGATTCGCCTTTCGGGCGCGCGTTCCCCTGCCGGGAGCGCTATTGCCCGCATGCCGGCGCTGTGCCGAAGCCTGCGGGGATGCGTTTGAGGCCCTGTCCGATCCCTTCCCCGGGGCATTCGCGCTTGTCCGGGGCTTGCCTTCCGCCAATGCGGCGCCCTGACGCCCCTTGCCCTCGGCGGAGGCGACGCCCGCGTGGTCCTTGCCCTCGGCGGAGGTCGTCCTCATCCGGCGCTTGCCCTCGGCTGAGACGCTCGCCTGGGTTATGCCCATTGTCTCTGCCGTCGGAACCTTTTTTCGCTTTTGGGGCTCAGCCGAGGCCGCCCTGGGCTTGCCACCCTCCCTGGCGGAGGGCACCGTGCCCGCGCTCGCCTTGCTCGCCGGGGATTTCCGCGCGACAGAACTATTCGGTTTTGAGGCGCGGCTTTCCTGTTTCGGCTTTGCCGACGCGCGCTTGTTCGCGTTTTCTGTCATCTATCTTTATCGCTCCGTTGTTTGGCGTCGTTGCTATCATGCCCAAAGCGCGGGCGCACAAATCCATTTTGATGGAATCAGATGAAATGCGCAAGCAGTCCCGGCATATTTTTTTCGGGCGGAATATTGGATACTTTGTAAACGGCGGGCCTGACGCGCCATGAGTATTGTGCGGGCTTCCTTCGATAAGAAATTTAAGACGCTGAAAAGGGAACGCTGATGTCAACGTTCCCTTTTCTTTGGCATTTAACACGGTCGACGCGTCGCCCCGACCGTCTTCGCGCCTTCGCCGCGCAATCCAATGCCCCGACGAAGACACGCTTTCAATAAGTGACCTTACGCCTGAGCTTTGGCAAGACGCTTCGCCATACGAGCCTTTTTGCGGTTCGCCGCGTTCTTATGAATAACGCCCTTTGCGGCAGCCTTGTCAACCGCGCCCTGGGTCGCGCTGAGCAGCTTGACATCGGCCTCGTTCGCGGAAACGGCGGTTTCAAACTTCTTGATCTGAGTCTTCATAGCGGACTTGATCATCCGGTTGCGCAGGTTCTTCTTTTCGGTCACCTTCACGCGCTTGATGGCAGACTTGATATTCGGCAAATTTTTCACCTCCCTACGCAAATTCACAAATGACATTGTACCACGAACCATCCCAAATTTCAAGGCGTCCGATACATTTTGATGATAAACTTGGGTAAACTAATGTCTAAATTCGCAGAAAACGGAGGTCGTTATATGCCTGCCAACCGTACAGATCTGGCCATGGAATGCTTTGAAAACGCCGATGGCGGCGCAATTCCCGGCGCGCAGGTCAGCCATTGGGAGACCGACGGCATTGAGATTACCGAAGTGCAGATCACCGACAACGAGGCCGCGCAGCTGCTGAACAAGCCAAAGGGAACCTACCTGACGCTGGAATGTCCGCTGCTGCTGGAGCGCGACCCGGACGCCCGGCTGGGCATGGCTTCGCTGCTGGCGGAGGAGATTGACCGCATACTGCCCGCCGCTGACGACGACAGCCCCGTTCTGGTGGTGGGGCTCGGCAATCGCAGCATCACCCCGGACGCCCTCGGGCCTGGGGTCGTGGATCGGACGCTGGTGACGCGGCACATGCTCGGCGCGCCGTGGGCACAGTCGGGCATGAACAGCGTGTGCGCCGTCGCCCCGGGCGTACTCGGCATCACGGGCATCGAGAGCATGGAGCTGGTGGAGGCGCTGGTCAAGGCCGTGCGCCCCAGGGCGATACTCTGCGTGGACAGCCTCGCGGCCAGGGATTCCAGGCGCATCGGCTGCACCGTGCAGCTGACCGATACCGGCATACAGCCCGGCGCGGGCGTGGGCAACCACCGCCGAGCGCTGACGCGGGAGAGCGTGGGCGTACCGGTCATCTCGCTGGGCATGCCCACCGTGATCTACGCGGCCACGCTGGCCAGGGACGCCTTCGCCTGGCTTGCCGACGGCCAGGGCGACGGCGAAAACCACGAGGAGGCCCTGGCCGACATGGAGCATACGCTGCTGGGCGGGCAAATCGGGGAAATGATCGTAACGCCCCGGGAAATCGACGCCATCATTCAGGATGCCTCCGGAATCATCGCCTCAGCCATCAACCGGGCCCTCCAGCCCACGCTGAGCGACGCCGAAATCGCTGCGATGATGGATTAGCCTGCAATACTATGGACATCATATCATATTTATCACTTCTCCACACTTTCTTAACGTTGCGTTCACTATATGTCCATGTATTGCATATATAATAACCATGTCGACAGGAAATGTCGATAGAAAAGGACACCCAACCTTCTTCTTCCCCCCCTGGTGCGGAGAGGCCCTTGAGCAAGGTCGATCCGCACCATCTCTTTTGTTTGAAAACATTCTTTAATCGTACTGTAATGATTCCCGGAGTTTGGTTTTGGTATAATAGTCATATGATTTCACAACAGACCCACCACTACGGATGAACAAGGGAGGATGGCCCATGAATAAAATCGGTTTCGACAGTCAGAAGTACATCCATCTCCAGTCCGCGCGCATCCGCGAGCGCATCGAATATTTCGGCGGCAAGCTCTATCTGGAATTCGGCGGCAAGCTGTTTGACGACTATCACGCCGCCCGCGTGCTGCCCGGCTTCGCCCCCGACAACAAGATCCGCATGCTGCTGGAATTGAAGGAGCACGCCGAAATCGTCATCGCCATCAATGCCAACGACATCGAAAAGAGCAAAATGCGGGGCGACCTGGGCATCACCTACGATTCCGATGTCGTCCGCCTGGTGGACGTATTCCGGGAATTCGGGCTCTATGTGGGCGGCATCGCCATCACCCAATACACCGGCCAATCCGCCGCAGATGTGTTCCAGCGCCGCCTGGAGGCCATGGACCTGAGGGTATACCGGCTGTACCGCATACCGGATTACCCCTCCAACGTCGGCGGCATCATCAGCGACGAGGGCTTCGGTCGCAATGATTACATCGAAACCACCCGTTCGCTGATCGTCGTCACCGCGCCCGGTCCTGGCAGCGGCAAGATGGCCACCTGCCTTTCCCAGCTCTACCACGAGCACAAGCGGGGCATTCAGGCGGGCTATGCGAAGTTTGAGACCTTCCCCATTTGGAATCTGCCGTTGAAGCACCCGGTCAACCTCGCCTACGAGGCCGCCACCGCCGATCTGAACGACGTGAACATGATCGACCCCTTCCACCTGGAGGCCTATGGCGAGACCACGGTAAACTACAACCGCGACATCGAAATCTTCCCCGTGCTTCGGGCCATATTCGAGCGCATCTACGGCGAATGCCCCTACAAGAGCCCCACCGACATGGGCGTCAACATGGCGGGCAAGTCCATCGTCGACGACGCGGTGTGCTGTGAAGCCTCCTGCCAGGAGATCATCCGGCGCTACTACCGGGTGGCCTGCGCCGCGAAGCAGGGCCGGGCCACAGCCCAGGAGATCAGCAAGATAGAGCTTCTGATGCGCACGTTGAACCTGGATTGCACCCGGCGCAACACCGTACAGCCCGCGCTGGCGCTGGCGGAGCAGACCGGCGAGCCCGCCGTGGCCATCGAGCTGAACAACGGCAGGATCATCACCGGCAAGACCAGCAACCTGCTGGGCGCGGCGGCGGCGGCGCTGCTGAACGCGCTGAAGCAGCTGGCGGGCATCCCGGACGCGGTCAAGCTGATCTCCCCCACGGTGATCGAACCGATACAGCATCTCAAGATCGCCCACATGGGCAACCGCAACCCCCGGCTGCACACCGACGAGATCCTCATCGCGCTGACCATCTGCGCCGTCAACGACGACAACGCCGAGCTGGCCATGGAGCAGCTGATCAACCTCAGGGGCTGCGAGGCCCACTCCACGGTGATCCTCTCCCAGGTGGACGAGGGGATGCTCAGCAAGCTGGGCATGAACGTCACCTGCGAACCGGCCTATCAGACAAACAGGCTCTATCACAAATGACCGTCGACGCCATCCTTCGGGTGTCGCCGACCCGGAATAGTACCGTTTACCAAATCATCCATAATCCATAGAGCCGGCGTATACCAGGCCTCCACAGCGGCAATACTGCCATGTGGAGGTTGTTTTATGGCTGGCAACAAGGTAGAAATCTGCGGCGTGGACACATCCACGCTGCCCACGCTCTCCCACGAGCGCATGCGCGCGCTGCTGGAACAGGCCCACGCGGGCGACGTCGAAGCCCGGCGGGAGCTGATCCAGGGCAATCTGCGGCTGGTATTGAGCGTCATACAGCGCTTTCACAGCCGGGGCGAGAACATGGACGACCTGTTTCAGGTGGGCTGTATCGGGCTGATGAAGGGACTGGACAACTTCGACCTGGGCCTGGACGTGCGGCTGAGCACCTACTGCGTGCCGATGATCATCGGCGAGATCCGGCGCTACCTTCGGGACAACAACCCGATCCGCGTCTCGCGCTCCATGCGCGACACCGCCTACAAGGCGCTGAGGGCCCGGGACGCCCTCTCCACCGACGCCGGAAAGGAGCCCTCCACCTCGGACATCGCCCGCTACATGGCGATCCCTGAAAGCGAGGTGGTGCTGGCGCTGGAGGCCATACAGGAGCCGGTTTCCCTGTTCGACCCCGTGTACCAGTCGGGCGGCGACGCCATCTATGTGATGGACCAGGTGCAGGACCGGCGGGTCAGCGAGGAGGAATGGGTGCGCAGCCTGTCCATCGACCAGGCCGTGAGCCGCCTGCCCGACCGCGACCGCGCCATCATCCGCCAGCGCTACTTCCAGGGGCGCACCCAGATGGAGGTAGCCCAGGAAATCGGCATTTCCCAGGCCCAGGTATCGCGCCTGGAGAAGGCTGCGCTGCAACAGATGCGAAAGTATATATAGCCATGTGTCCCGTGAGCAGACGCATTTATGACGGGAAGCAAGGCGGTTGTCCGGCCTTGCTTACATATTGATTTACAGTTTTACAATTCTATCCGTATATTCCGCTCCCGCAGCCAGCTGTTCACCTGCCAGATATATCCCAGCAGCTGGGGGCCGGCCATCAGCTGGCCGAACCAGGGCGTGTCCGCAGGGTTGAGCGCGGACTGGGCGAGCCGCTTGAATTGCGCTCGGTCGATCAGCGCGAATACGGGCGCGTCGGCATCCGACGCCAGGCGCAGCGCCATGCCCCGCACGATGCCGCTGTATTCCGGGCTGCACGTCTTGGGATAAGGGCTCTTGGTGCGCCGAAGCAGCTTTTCCGGCAGCAGGTCGGCCACAGACTGGCGGAACAGGCCCTTCTCCTGGCCGCCCATGAATTTCATCTCCCAGGGCACATTGTAGACATACGCCGCCAACCGGTCGTCGCACAGCGGCGTCAGCACCTCCACCCCCAGGCCGTCGCTCATCCTCAGCGCACGCTCCTGCAGATTCGGCATGAAATATTCAAAGCACAGCCTTTGCAGGATGCGCAGCCTGCGCTCCCGAGGAGCGAAGGCCGCGCCCGGGTCGGCCATGTCCCTTCGGGCGGCGAACACATCCGCCACGTATTCCTTCACTTTGAGCGCCTCCCGCAGCTCCGGCAGGAGCAGGCGCTCCCGCAGCGCTATGGAGCCCGACCAGGGGAAGTCCTTCAGCGGCTCCTCGCGCTTGAACCAGGGATAGCCGCCGAACACCTCGTCGCCGCACTCGCCGGACACGACGCAGCTGTCGAAACGGACGATCTGCTCCGAGAACAGCAGCAGCGAAGCGTCGATATCCGCCATGCCGGGAAAGCCCCGGAGGGAAACCGCCCGATCCAACGCTGCGGCCAGCTCCCGCTGGGTCAGCGTCACCGTGCGATGCTGGGTGCCGAAGGCGCGCACCGCTTCCCGTATATAGGGGGCGTCCATCTCGGGTCGAAAGGCGTTGGCGCGAAAATCCCTGTCATTGTCCTGATAATCCACGGAAAAGCTGCGCAGGGGCGAGACGGCGCCCCTCAACAGCGCAGTGAGCGCCGTGGAATCCAGCCCGCCGGAGAGCATCACCGCAGGCCGCAGCGGCGCGACATCCCGAACGCTCTGCTCCAACAGCTCCCGGACGCGCCGGACGGTGGCGGGCGCGTCCGCCGCGTGGGGCGCATCCTCGATGTGCCAGTAGCGCCGCACCGTCGCGCCGTCTCCCTGCGCGATCAGGGCGCAGCCCGGCTCCAGGGCCAGCATGTCCCTGTACAGGGTCATCCCCGGAGTTCGCGCCGGGCCCAGGCCGAACAGCTCCCTGAGACCGTCGGCGCTAATCGCCGGCTCCACCCTCGCGGCCTTCAGCAACGCGTCCGGATGGTCGGAAAAGGCGATGCTGTCCCCCTGCCGCGCGTAAAACACGGGCTTTTCGCCCATTCGATCCCGGCTCAGTATCAGCGTATCCTTCTCCGCGTCCATGACGCAGGAGACCACCGGGCCCTCAAGGTGGGCCGGGTAATCCGCGCCCCATCGCTCGTAGGCGCGAAGCGCCAGCAGCGCGGCAGGCGCGTCCTGACCGCAGCCCAGCGCCTCCGCCAGCGCGGGCGCGTTGCGCGCCCTGCCCCAGGCCAGGGCCAGGAGCCTGCCCCGGGAAACCGCGCCGTGGGCGCACAGCATCATCCGACCCACGGTGATGCAGGGCGCGTCAAATATCCCGCTGCCCGAGCGCGAATAATCCGAATGGTAAACGCCAAAAAAGTTCATTCCACCACTCCTTCATTCGACCTGCGTCAGTTTATGCCTGCGGGCGTGGGCGCATGCGCGCAGCGTGGAAGATCCTGTCGGTTTTGCCCGGATATATCCGGATATATTATATTGGTAACAACATATATCATGTTTTTGAGATAGTGCCGTCTACGCCCTTGCAATTCTTATCAAATCGTTTTATAATATGGTCATAATTTGTTATTGGGATCCCGATGCGATGGGACAGCGCCCTTGAATCGGGGTTCCAACCGACGACGGGGGAGGATGATAAATTGAGCATTTTCCTGCAAGCCTGCGTGAACGGCCTGCTGATCGGAGGCTTCTATTCCCTGATGGGCATGGGCCAGAACGTCATCTTCGGCGTGATGAAGATCGTCAACTTCTGTCACGGCGAAATGCTGATGGTGGGCATGTACCTGACGTTCCTGCTTTCCACCACCTTCGGGCTCGATCCCTACGCATGCGTTCCGCTGGTGGGGATATTGATGTTTCTGCTGGGCGCGCTGATCCAGCACACGCTGATCACGCCGTCCCTGGGCACCAAGAGCTTCACCAATCTGCTGTTTTTGACGGTGGGCCTGGGCATGCTGCTCTCCAACGGCGCGCTGGTACTGTTCGGCTCTGAATACCGCACCATCCCCACCGCCTATTCCCAGACCTATATCACCCTTGGCCAGGTGAATCTTTCCCTACCGAGGCTCATCAGCTTCGGCGTGCTGATCGTCATATCCATCGCGCTGTTCGCGTTCCTGAAATACTCCACCATCGGCAAGCAGATCCGCGCCGTGTCCCAGAACCCGGTGGGCGCTGAGGTGGTGGGCATCAACGCCAAGCGCATCTACATACTGACCTACGGCCTGGGCACCGCGCTGGCGGGCGTGGCGGGCGCGCTGCTCACCGGCTTTTACACCATCTTCCCCACGGCGGGCGCGGCCTTCGGCTTCCGTGCGCTGATCGTGGTGGTGGTGGGCGGCCTGGGTTCCATTCCCGGCGCATTCTTCGCCGGCATCTTCCTGGGCATACTGGAGACCATGGTTGCCCTGTTTATCAGCCCCTCTTACAGCGACCTGATCGTGTTCGTCACCTTTATCGTGATCCTGGTCGTGCGCCAGATGATTATCCTCAGGAGGAAATGACGATGAACAACAATGTGAAAGCGGTTCGCGCGTATCGCAGAAACCTGTCCATCGCGCTGGGGCTGATCCTGCTGGTGTTCGTTTTGATTCCGGTGTTTGTGAAATCGCCCTACGTGCTGAACGTTTTTGTGCTGATCTTTTACATGTCCACGCTGTCCATGGCCTGGAACCTGCTGGGCGGCATGACCGGGCAAAACTCCCTCGGCCACGCGGCCTACATGGGCCTGGGCGCCTACGCCTCCTGCCTGCTGATCACCAAGGCCGGGGCGAACCCCTGGCTGTCCGCCATATTCGCCATGGTGGTGGTGGGCCTGGTGGCGGGCGTGATCTTCTACCCCTGCTTCATTCTCCGGGGCCCCTATTTCACGCTGGTGTCCATCGCCTTCGGCGAGGCCATGCGCCAGTTCATCATCAATTCCAGCTTCTTTGGCCGGGCCAGCGGCGTGGGCCTGCCCTTCGGCAAGGACTCCTGGCTGGACTTCCGCTTCGCAAGCAAGGTGCCCTATTACTACGTGGGCCTGGTGATGCTGCTGGGTATCTACCTGCTGATGAAGAAGATCGAGCGCTCCCGCATGGGTTACGCGCTGCGCACCATCCGCGAGGACGAGGACGCCGCGGCGGCCATCGGCATCAACCCCACGCGCTACAAGGTCATGGCCGTGGTGGTCTCGGCCATGGTGGCGGCGCTGGTGGGCTTCTTCTACGCCAGCTACATCCGCTACATCGACCCCGAGCTGATGACGCAGGCCAAATCCACCGAATCGGTGCTGCCTGCGGTGGTTGGCGGCGCGGCCTATGTGGAGGGCCCGCTGGTGGGCGGCCTCATCATGATCCCGCTGTCCGAATTCCTGCGAGCCCGGTTCAGCGCCATGCTGCCCGGCATCAACATGCTGATGTACGCGGTGGTGCTGATCACCGTCATCCGCTTCCGGCCCACGGGCATATTGGGCTGGTACATGCGCAGCAAGGTCAAGGAATTCATCGACGTAAAGCTGCTGAAAAAGCCGCCCGTCGAGGTATTTGAAGCCGTCGAGCTGGAAAAGAACCGTGGGAAGGGGGCCTGAGCATGGAAACCACACCGATCATCGAAGTTCAGCGCATCACCAAGCGCTTCAAGGGCCTGACCGCCGTCAAGGACGTGTCCTTTTCCATCCGCGAAGGCGGCATCACCGGCATGATCGGCCCCAACGGCGCGGGCAAGTCCACCACCTTCAACATGATCTGCGGCTACTATCCGCCCACGGAGGGCAAGATATTCTTCCGGGGCCAGGACATCACCGACAAGCGGGCCTACGAGTACACCAAGATGAAGATCGCCCGCACGTTCCAGATCATGAAGCCCCTGAAAAACCTGAGCGTGCTGGAAAACGTGGTGGCGTCCTGCTATTTCGGCCACGCCGCCGCAAAGAACGAGCACGAGGCCCGGGAGCGGGCCATGGACATACTGCAATTCACCGGCCTGTACGAAAAGCGGCACATCCTCTCCAAGGACATGGGCACCCCCGACCAGAAGCGGCTGGAGATGGCCCGGGCCCTGGCGACCAAGCCGGAGCTGCTGTTCCTGGACGAGAACATGGCGGGCCTGAACCCCGCCGAGACGGAGGCCGCCATCGAGCTGATCCGGCAGATCAACCGCTCCGGCGTGACCATCTTCCTGATCGAGCACATCATGCAGGCGGTGGTCAGCCTGTGCGAGAGCGTCATCGTGCTGCATCACGGCGAAAAAATCGCCGAGGGTACCCCCGAGCAGGTTATGAACGACCCCGTGGTCATGGAGGTCTATCTGGGCACGAAGGGAGGTGCGGCACATGCTTAAGGTGGAAGGTCTGCGGGCCGGCTACGGCGCGATCAACATCCTGTGGGACATCTCCTTCGAGGTGCGCGAGGGCGAAGTTGTGGCCATACTGGGCTCCAACGGCGCGGGCAAGACCACCATGGTGCGGGCCGTCACGGGCATGGTGCGCCCCTCCGCCGGTTCCGTGAACTTCAACGGCGAGGAGCTGGCAAAGAAGAGCAGCCGCTACATACTGGACAAAGGCATCGTACAGGTGCCGGAGGGCAGGCAGATCTTCACCGAGATGACGGTGCTGGAAAACCTGGAGATGGGCGCCTTCAACAAGCCCACCCGCGAAGTCTTCGCCCGGAATTTGGAGACAGCATACGGGCGCTTCCCCAAGCTCAAGGAGCGGGCGAAGCAGGCGGCGGGCACGCTTTCCGGCGGCGAGCAGCAGATGCTGGCCGTGGCCCGCGCGCTGATCGGCATGCCCCGCCTGCTGATACTGGACGAGCCCTCCCTGGGCCTTGCGCCCAACATCGTGGACGACATACTGGATGTCGCCTCATCCATGGCCCGCAACGACGGCATCGCCGTGCTGCTGGTGGAGCAGGACATCACCAAGGCCCTTGCCTGCGCGGACCGGGGCTATGTCATCGAAAACGGCCGAATCGCCCTGCAGGGCGCGGCCGGGGAGCTGGCCACCAACGAGCACGTCAAGAAAGCCTATCTTGGCATCTGACGCGCCCATACCCTTTCTGTTGATAAGCGCCGTGGCAGTTCGGCGCAGATCATAAAACGACAAGGAGGAAAAACCCATGAAGAAACTGATTGCCATCGTAAGCGTCCTGGCGATGCTCCTGGCCCTGTTCACCGTTCCCGCCATGGCGGAGGAGGGCCCCATCCGCATCGGCACCATCTACGCCATGTCCGGCGGCAACGCGGCCATCGGCGAGAACATCCTGCGCGGCATCGACTTCGCCGTGGCCGAGATCAACGCCAAGGGCGGCGTGAACGGCCGCATGCTTGAGGTCGTTCGCGGCGACCATGCCGGCGACCCCGCCCAGGGCCGTTCCGAGGCCGAGCGCCTGATCACCCAGGAGCACGTGGACGTGATGATGGGCTGCCACATGTCCGTCGTCACCGAGGTCGTGGCCCAGGTCTGCACCCAGTACGGCGTGCCGATGATCACCGCCATCTCCACCCTGGACAAGCTGTCTGATCCGGATCACGAGGCCATGGATTACTTCTTCCGCCTGTGCCCGCTGAACAGCGTGTACGTCAAGGACATGCTGGAGTATCTGAAGGATTCCTCCGAGCAGACCGGCGAGGAAATCAAGACCATCGCCATCTTCACCGACCGCGCCGCCATCGGCCAGGAGCTGATTCGCTGCGTCGAGCTGTTCAAGGACGAATACGGCTTTGATCTGGTCGCCACCGTGGACTATTCGCTGTGCGACAGCTACATCGGCGACGCGACCCTGTTCGTGCAGACCCTGAAGGCCCAGGGCTTCACCCCCAAGATGATCGTGGCGAAGGCCAACGGCTTCACCGACCCCGCCTTCCTGACCAACCTGGGCAGCGCCGCCAATGGCGTGGCTTCCGTGGTCGAGTTCAACCCCGACCTGATCAACGGCCAGGAGATCAACGAGGCGTTCAAGGCCGAGTACGGCGTGAACATGAACGGCCATTCCGCCGAGTCCTACACCGTGGTGTGGGTCTTCAAGACCGCCATCGAAGCCGCCGGCACCACTGACGGCGCGGCTGTCCGCGACGCCATCGCCGCGCTGGACATCCAGGGCGAATTCCCCGGCGGCCGCAAGATCGTGCTGCCCTATGACCGCATCAAGTTCGAAAACTACGACCTGGCCGGCGTGACCCACTACAGGGACAACACCTCCGCCTCCGTCGCCATCGCCCAGGTGCAGGACGGCGAGTGGAAGACCGTGTGGCCCTTCAGCTTCACCGACACCAAGATCGTATATCCCGCGCCGCTGCAATAACCGGAGCGCCGCAGAACCCTTGCGAAAACTGCCGAATGCGCCGCCCCATACAAGGCGGCGCGCCTTTTCAGCATCGACCCAAATCAAAGAATATAAGGAGATTCCCATGAACGATTTTCTGAAAAATTTCAGCCTTGAGGGCAAGGTTGCCTGGATCACCGGCGCAAGCTACGGCATCGGCTTCGCCATCGCCACCGCTTATGCCAAGAGCAGCGCGACCATCGTTTTCAACGACATCAACCAGGAACTGGTGGACAAGGGGCTCAAGGCCTACGCGGAAGCCGGCATCGCAGCCCACGGCTATGTGTGCGACGTGACCAACGAAGCCGCCGTGCAGGCGCTGGTGAAGCAGATCGAGGCCGAGGTGGGCGTGGTGGACATCCTGGTCAACAACGCCGGCATCATCCGCCGCATCCCCATGTGCGACATGCCCGCCGAGGAGTTCACCAAGGTCATCAATGTGGACCTGATCGCCCCCTTCATCGTGGCCAAGGCCGTAATTCCGTCGATGATCAAGAAGGGCCACGGCAAGATCATCAACATCTGCTCCATGATGAGCGAGCTGGGCCGCGAGACCGTTTCCGCCTACGCGGCGGCCAAGGGCGGCCTGAAAATGCTGACCCGCAACATCTGCTCCGAGTACGGCGAGCACAACATCCAGTGCAACGGCATCGGGCCCGGCTACATCGCCACCCCCCAGACCGCGCCGCTGCGCGAGCGCCAGCCGGACGGCAGCCGCCATCCCTTCGACCAGTTCATCGTGGCCAAGACTCCCGCGGCCCGCTGGGGCACCACCGAGGATCTGATGGGGCCCGCCGTGTTCCTGGCCTCCGATGCCTCCAACTTCGTCAACGGCCATGTGCTCTACGTGGACGGCGGCATACTGGCCTATATCGGCAAGCAGCCCTGATTCCCCGGCCTGCCCAAAACCTCGATACCCCGCAGGATGCGCCCATCAAGGGCGATCCTGCGGGGTATTTTGTCGATGGGAAGGGGAATGTGCGATTCCAGGTGAATAGAGCGCATTCCCCCGTCTGCCTTTGTGGGCGGTTACTTCTTCACGATCTCCGCTTCCGTTTTGCTGCTGTTGAAGCTGATTTTATAGTTGTCGGCATCGTTATGGATAAAGGCACCAATATTGCCGCCTTTGCCCAGGCCCTTGGTGAAGACGTGCGGGGCGCCACGGACGCCGATTTGAGCCTTGGAGGTCAGCTTGCCAGCGACCTTGATGACGCGCGTCACGCCAATATTCACATCATCCGCCCCGGACTTACCCTTGTTGTCGCGGATGTACGCGGAGGCAGAGACCGTCATCTCACCGTTCTGGTTGAGGCCGACGCCGCCACCGTTCGCCTTTGACGTATTGCCCGTCACCTGACCGCCTGTCACTGTAAACATGCCATCATTCACGTATACGCCAGCGCCGTTGGAATTGCTGATGTTCTTCGAGATCGTTCCTCCCGACAGCTTTGCGGTAGAACCGTTCAGGAAAATGCCAGCGCCAAAGTTAGTGGCTTTGTTGCCTGTGACCGTACCCTTGCTCATGGTCAGATTCTTGCCGACCGCGTAAACGCCGCCACCGTGGTTTTTGGCTTGGTTTTCTTTGAACGTGCCGCCTTTGATCTGGGTATCATCGGCCTTTGTGTACACACCGCCGCCGTTCTTGGCCTTGTTTTTGCTGATGGTGCCGCCGGACAGCGTGAATTTGGTGCCTACCACAAAGATTCCGCCGCCGCCGTCAGTGCTGTTGTTGTCGGCGACCTTGCCATTTTTGATCTCACCGGTCTTTACGAGCAGATAGACGCCGCCACCCCGGGCCGCCTTGTTTCCGCTGAGGGTACCGCCAGTCATCTTGAAGGTGTCGCTCTTGACAAACAATCCGCCACCCTCAACGCCGCTCACGTTGTCCTTGGCCGTAATGCCGCTGACCGTCGTGGTCGTGGCCTTCGAATAGATGCCCGCACCTCTTTTGCTCTTATTGTCCTTGAATGTGCCGCCCTGAACCTTGAGGGTATTGCCTTCCACATAGATGCCGCCGCCGGTTTCGCCGCCGGTATTCTTGCTGAAGCTACCCTTGGTTATCGTGGTTTTCGGAGACGCTGAGAACAAACCGCCGCCCCGCTGGGCCTCGTTCTCTTTGAAGGTTCCACCGGCAAGCATGAAGTCGGTCGACACCACGAAAACCGCGCCACCGTTATCTTTGGCGATGTTTTTGCTGTAGGTGCCGCCCTTTATGGTCACATCGGTGCCTGTAGCCCAAACTGCGGCGCCGGTATAAGCCTTGTTACCCGTAAAGACGGGTTTGCCATATATGGTCAACGAATGCTCTTCGGACCTCCAATAGACGCCGCCGCCGTAGTCAGCTGCTGAATTGCCTTTGAAGCTACCGCCTTTGAGCTTAAGATTTCCATAATAGTTGTACACGCCGCCGCCGCTCGTGGCCGCCTCATTTTGGTAAAAAGTACCTCCGTTGATGGTCAGGTCACCTACGGCACAGATGACACCTCCGCCATTGTTGCCCTGGCATTTGCTTACCATGCCGCCGTTGATCACGCAGGTTGCCCTGAATATCGAGATGCCGCCGCCATCCATGGCAGATTTGCAGTTGACGATGTTGCCACTCTCAAAGGTCAGGCTTGCATCCGGCATAACGCAGATTCCGCCGCCGCTCAGCGTATTGTAGGCGTTCTTGATCGTGCCGGTCTGTTTCGAACTGCTGTCTTTGAGTGTCAGCATGCCCATGACCTTT
>CACYZW010000038.1 GCA_902778995.1 uncultured Eubacteriales bacterium | reverse complement strand
AAGCTGCAAGGCAACAAATCCAAAGGATTTGTTGGTCTGCCCGTCGGGCAGACTGCCGACATCACAAATCGAAGATTTGGGATGCGGCACCGCGAAAAGTGCCTTGAAATGCAGTCAAATCCACTCGAAACTGCATCTCCTTCCATTTAGAAACACACTCTAGCCCCGTATGACAGATACGGGAGCGTTTGTGTTAAATGTGACAGAATGTTGCACATGGCTGCCATTGCGCGCCATGGGCACATGAAGGCCGCTTTATCCCAGTCCCTTCACCGTTTCGATGAAGGCCCGGGCATCCGCCGCGCCATACAGCGCGCTGCCCGCAACCAGCATGTCGGCCCCGGCCGCCACCAGCTTCGGCGCGGTTTCCAGGTTTACGCCGCCGTCAACCTCCACGATGGCGTCCGCGTTTGCCCGCTTCAGCATGGCCCGCACCTCGGCCACCTTGTCGATGCAGGCGCCAATCAGCTTTTGCCCGCCATAGCCTGGGTTGACCGTCATCACCAGGGCCAGGTCGAAATCTCCCAGAACATAGCGCAGGCACTCCGGCGACGTCGCCGGATTCAGCGCCACACCCGCAAGACAGCCTGCGGCGCGAATCTGTTGCAGGGCGCGGTGCAGGTGGTTCACCGCCTCGGCATGTACGGTAATGACCTTCGCCCCCGCCGCCGCAAAGGTGTCGATATGTTTTTCAGGATTCACGATCATCAGATGCACGTCCACCGGCAGGCCGCACTCCGCCGCCCGCCGTGCCATGTCCTGCCCAAAGCTGATGTTCGGTACAAAGCTGCCGTCCATCACGTCGAAATGCAGCCAGTCCGCCCCGGCTTCGGCCATGCGGCGGATGTCCTCTCCGATGCGCAGGTAGTCTGCCGCCAGCAGAGAAGGCGCAACCCTAATCATAGCGATCCCTCCATCTCGTCTTCATTTCATCCAGCAGCTGGCTGTAACGCCCGTGCCGCTGAGCGTCGATATGCCCCTGCGCCACGGCCTCCCGCACCGCGCAGCGCGGCTCGGTGTCGTGATAGCAGGGTTGAAAATAACATTGACCCTCGTAGGGCGCGAACTCCGGCCAGCTGTCCTTGAGCGCCACAGGATCGAATACCTCCGATTCCAGCAGGCTGAACCCGGGGGTGTCCAGCACCATGCCGCCCCCCTCCACGGGGATCAGCTGGCAGTGGCGGGTGGTGTTCCTGCCCCGCTCGATCTTTCTGGAGAGACCGCCGGTCTCGAGCGTCAACCCGTACAGGGCGTTTATCATGGTGGATTTTCCCGCGCCCGACTGGCCTGCCAGGGCGTGGACCCTGCCCCGCAGCCTCTGGCGAAGCGCGTCCAGCCCCTCCCCCGTCGCCGCGCACAGCGACACGGGCGACGCCTCCGCCCCGCGATACTGCCGGGCTATGTCGGCGGCGCGCCCGGGGTTCAGGTCGCTCTTGTTGATGGCAAGCTGCACCGCTATGCCCGCGCGGCGGGCGTTGAGCATCAACCGGTCCACCATCACCAGATCCGGGTCCGGCGTGGCGGCGGCCACTACGATCACGACCACGTCGATGTTCGCCACCGGCGGGCGCGTCAGCTCATTGCGCCGGGGCAATATCCGGCAGATCCAGCCGTGCTCTTCACCCACGCCGGGTATCAGCTCCACCCGGTCGCCCACCTTGGGCTTCATGCGCTCGCGCCGCAGCTTTCCCTGGGCGCGAAGGGTGTATTCCCGCCCTTCGTCGTCCCAGGCGGTGTAAAAGCCGCCAACGCCCTGCAGGATGACGCCCGGCAATGTCGGTTCGGCCATTTGCTCGCTCCTTTGGGAAACCGGGAATTGAGGGCAGCCAATTGAGCTTCGCTTCATCGCGCTCGCCGCGCGCCCACAATGCCCAACGGTCATTTCCCATTGCCCGGCTATTCAAAATTCACCGTCCTGCGCTCCATCAACACGCCGTCCATGGTAATGTCCACGGTATGCTGTCCGGCCTCCGCGCTGTCCAGGGCGATGCGATAGGTTCCGGCGTCCAGCACCCCATGATAGACCTCCCTGGTGTTTCCGGAGGGCGCAACCATCGTCAGCTGCACGTTGCTGCCGTTCAGCGGCACCACCACCGAGAGCTTGGATATGGGATAATACAGCATCTGGCGGGCCTGATTGACGGTGACGTCCACCTTGGCCCCGGCCAGCAGCTCCGTGCCCTCGGCCTCGCTCTGGGCGATCACGGTATCCGGCAGAGCGTCAACCGCCTCCGCCTCGGTGACCGCGCCCAGGTTCAGGCCCTCCGCCTCGATCAGCTTTCGGGCGTCCTCCAGGGTAAAGCCAATCAGCGACGGCATCAGTATCCTCTGGCCGCTGACGGATAACACCACCGGCTCGTCCTTGGACTGCCGTCCAGGGGCCGGGACGACGCTGACCACGGTCCCCACCGGGGCGTCCGACTGGACATAGTTCACGTCGATGGTCTCCACGCCCTGGGCGCGCAGCGTGTCGGCGGCGTCCTCCAGGGTCTGCCCCACGCTGTCCTCCAGATAATACCATTGGGTGCCCCGGCTGACGATCAGCACCACGGGCACGCTTTGCTTCACGCGGGCGCCCGCCCGGCGGGACTGGCCGATGACGATGCCCTCTTCATAATCCTCGCTGTAGCTGAGCACCACTTCCGAGCCTCCGCCCAACTGTTCCAGGGCGTCCTGGGCCAGAAGCTGCTCCTGTCCCACAAGGTCCGGCACGACATAGGTGTTCGCCGTATTCAAGTAATACCACACGCCCGCCGCCAGAACCAGGATTGCGATAACGATGAGGCTGATCAACAGCGCGCGGCGATATTTCCTGCGATCCAGATCCTTCTGACGCCGCCGCACGTCCTTTTCCCGCGTATCCCTGGGATAGACCACAAACCCGCCCTGGGGACGGGAGATGGCCTTTCTCAGGTCCGCCGCCATCTCCGCGGCGGTCTGATAGCGCTTGGTGGGATCCTTGCACAGGGCGCGCATGACCACCTCGTCCAGGGCCTTCGAGATGCCCTGCTGGTGATCACGCATGCTCTTGGGCGTTTCGTTGACATGCTTGAGAGCCACCGAAACCGGGGTTTCGCCGTCGAAGGGCACCTGACCGGTGAGCATTTCATACATCACGACGCCCACCGAGTAGAGGTCGCTTTTCTCGTCGGCCACCTCGCCTCTGGCCTGCTCCGGAGAAAAATAGTGTACGCTGCCCAGCGCGGAGCCGGTGGTACTGCCCTCCTCCAGGACGGTGGTCTGGGACGCCTTTAGCCGGGCAATGCCGAAATCGGCCACCTTCACCCTGCCCTGGTTGTCCACCAGTATATTCTGGGGCTTGATATCCCGGTGTACGATGCCGTTTCTGTGGGCATGATCCACCGCCGCCAGTATCCTTATGGTCATGCGGATAGCGGTATCCGGGTGGATGGTGCCCCGCTGGCGGATCATTTCCTTCAGGGTCTGTCCGTCCACATACTCCATCACGATGTATCGCATATCGCCGTCGATGCCCACATCCAGCATGTTTACGATATTCTCGTGAGAGACCTTGGAGGCGGCTTCGGCCTCGCGGCTGAAACGGCGCACGAACTCCTCGTCGGATTCGTACTCCGGGCGCAGCACCTTGATGGCCACGATTCGATTTTTCTTTTGATCAAAGGCGCGATAGACGACGGCCATGCCGCCGGTTCCAACGATGGCCTGAACGACATATCGCCCCGATATGACGCTTCCGATCATCTGTCGGCTTCCTCCCCGATCACCGCAAACAGCGCGGTGATGTTGTCCGCACCCCCGTTTGCAAGCGCCACAGACACCAGGCGCTTCAATTTATCCTGCCAATCCCCTTCGCCAACGGCGGTTCGGAGGATTTCACGCTCCTCCACGTAGTTGGTCATGCCGTCGCTGCACAGGAAGAAGACGTCTCCGGGACGCGCGCTCAATTGCACGAGGTCGATTTCCACCCGCAGGTCGGTGCCCAGCGCCCGGGTGATGATGTTCCGCTGGGGATGCACCCGCGCCTCCCGGGGCGTCAGCAGGCCCTTTCGGATCATCTCCTCCACCAGGGTGTGATCGGTGGTCAGCTGGAGCATCGCGCCCTGGCGAACGAGATAGACGCGGCTGTCGCCCACATGGGCCAGCAGCACGTCTTCCCCCTGCTCCGCGAGGGCCGAGAAGGTGGTGCCCATGCCGGACATGCCCTCGTTTTCCAGGGCAGCGCGATAGACCTCGTCGTTGGCGCGCTCCACTGCAGCGTAAAGCGCCTGGGTCGTGATGTGTTCGACCTCGCGCATGTACTCTGAAAACGCCTGCACCGCCATGGCGCTGGCAACCTCGCCCGCGTTGTGACCGCCCATGCCATCGGCGACGGCGCAAAAGCGCTCGCCCTCCCGGGGCAGATAGTAGGAATCCTCGTTGAGGGCGCGCGCCCTGCCGATGTCCGTGATCGCGTAAACCTTCATGCGTGAAACCTCCAACTGGTCGGGAAGATCGGGAATTATGCGTTCAGAGTTTACAGTTTGGAGTTATAAAGTTGTGACGGGACTTGTAACGCCGGTTTATGAATTATAACTCAGGAACAGCCCACACCCGCAGCTCCTAACTCTTGAAGGAGATGCAGTTTCGAGTGGATTTGACTGCATTTCAAGGCGCTTTTTCGCAGCTTTAGTGGACCCTAAGGCAAGAAAAAGCAACACAGAAATGCAGTTAAAGGCGCCGAAAATGCACTTCAGGCATTTTAGAAACACACTCTAAACTCTCAGGATTCAGCATCGCCTTCCGCCTCAGCTGACCGCAGGCGCCCTCGATGTCGGCGCCCATCTCCCGTCGGACGGTGGCGGAAATGTGCTTGAGCTCCAGTCGCTTCAGAAAGGTCTCCACCGTGCGCCGGTCGGGAGCCTCCAGCTTGCGCTCCTTCACGTCGTTCAGCGGAATCAGGTTGACGTGGCAGCGCATGCCCCGCAGCCTTCGGGCCAGCTCCTCGGCGTGGCCCACTTCGCTGTTCAGGTCCTTGATCAGCGCATATTCAAAGATCACCCGCCGTCCCGTCTGTTCGACGTAATACTTGCAGGCGGTCAGCACTTCCTCATAGGAATAAGCGTTGGCCACGGGCATGATCCGGCGGCGAATCTCATCGTTGGGCGCGTGCAGCGAAAGGCTCAGCGTCACCGGCAGGCCCTCCCTGGCAAAGTCGTACATCCGGCGCACCAGCCCGCAGGTGGACAGCGATATGTTGCGCAGCGATATGTTCAGGCCCTTCGGATCGTTCACCAGCCGCAGGAACTTCACCACGTTGTCGTAGTTGTCCAGCGGCTCGCCGCTGCCCATCAGCACGATATTGTGCACCCGCCGCTGGGGATCCGCGCTTTGAATGTGACGATTGACGGCGACCACCTGGCCCAGCAGCTCGCCCGCCGTCAGGTTGCGCACCCGCCCCTCCAGGGTGCTGGCGCAGAAGGCGCAGCCCATGCGGCAGCCCACCTGGGTGGACACGCACAGTGTGTCCCCGTGGTGGTAGCGCATCAGCACGCCCTCGATCAGGTTGCCGTCCGGCAGGGCGTACAGGTATTTCTCCGTCTCGTCAATCCTTGACTGTATGCTCCTGGCGATGCGCACCGGATTGGCGACGGCGATCCGGGCAAGCTGCTCCCGAAGCGCGGCGGACAGGTTCGTCATCTCCGGAATGTCCGCCCCCCGCGCAAGCCAGCCGCCGATTTGACCCGCCCGAAAGCGGCTCTGCTTCAAATCCTCTGTCACGAAGCGCTCCAGCTCGTCGCCGGTGAGGCCCAATAGCTGTATTCTGTCCACCAGAACACCCTTTCTGCGCATAAGCGCGGCGTATAAGCAGGGACAGTGGCGGCGTGGAGGCCGCCACTACATGCCCTTTCTGCGCATGCGCGCGATAAAGAAACCGTCCATGTTGTCCCTGTGAGGCAGTATTTGCAGCATGCCCCCGCCGAATTGCGGGCGCAGCGCCTCGGGCAGCCAGCCGTCGCCCGTCTCCGGTTCAAAGTCCGGATGATCCTCAAGGAACGCCCGCACGACGTTTTCGTTCTCGTCGGGAAGTATCGTGCAGGTGGCATACACCAGCAGGCCGCCAACTTTCACCGCCTCCGCGCAGGCCGACAATATCTGCAGCTGCAGCGGCGGCAGCGCGCTCAGGCCCTCTTCGGTCTGGCGGTATTTGATGTCGGGCTTCTCGGCAATCACACCGAGCCCGGAACAGGGCGCGTCCACAAGCACCGCGTCCATGGAAAGCTTCACGCTGTCCGCCGGCTTTCGTGCGTCCCGCTCGGCGGGCCGAACGTTTTCAAGGCCCAGGCGCATCGCGGCGGCGCGAATCAGCGCCACCCTGTGGGGATGGACATCCCATGCGTACACCCGGCCCGACGTGCCCATGCGCTCGGCCATCAGGCAGGTCTTGCCGCCCGGCGCGGCGCAGGCGTCCAGGATCTGCATGCCCGGCTTCGGCTCAACGGCCTGGGCCGCCAGCATGGCGCTCTGCCCCTGTATCGAAAAGAGGCCCTGCCGATAGCCCTCGTGGGAAGCCAGGTTGCCCGCCCCGGAAAGGACATATGCGTCCGGAACGATCCCCCGCCGCCAATCAAAGCCCTGGGCGGTGAGCCAGCCCTCGAAGGTGGCGGCATCCATGCGCAGGCGGTTGGGACGGACGGTCTGCTCCCCCCTCGCCGGCGTCCATGCGGCGATGGCCCCGGCGGTCTCCAGGCCATAGGCGTCGATCAGCCGGCGAACTGCGGGCGCGGAAATGCTGTAGCGGGCGCGAAACCAGGCCACGGGATCGCCGTCCCTGTCGGGAAGCGCAAGCGTCCCTGCGTCCCTGGCGCGTATCAGGTTGCGCAGTACGCCGTTCACCAGTCCCGCGAAGCCCTCCCGCCCTGCGGCGCGCACCTGCTTGACGGCCTCGTCCACGGCAGCGTGATCCGGGATCCTGTCCATAAACAGTATCTGCGCGGCAGCGATGTGCAGTATGTCGTTCACCACGGGCTCAGGCCGCTGATCCAGAAAACGGCCCAGCATGTGCTCGATATACAGCCGGTTTTCCACTGCGCAATAGAACAGCCCCGCAGCCAGGCGGCTGTCATCCGGCTTCAGCCTTGCTTCCTCAAGGCGGCGGTCAAGCGCCCGGGCGGCGTAGGCGTCGCCCCGTACCACGTCCTGCAGCGCCCGAAGGGCGGCGTCCCGAGCGGTAATGCGGGGTTTGGATGGATGGGGATCTGTTTTTCCGGGCTTTTTATTCGACGGCAGGCGCGTCCGGCCCGCTTCGCGGTTCACCTTTCCCTGAGGGGAAGGCTTCGGGGAACCGCCCGCCCTGCGACTTGTCGCGGTCTTCGGCATTTCCCGTTCCCTGTTCCCATGGGCCTGCCGGTCCCCTCTCCCTGAAAAACGTCCACCGGACTGTTCTCCGGACGCTTGATGTCCTTGTTCCCTTTTATTTATATCACGCATCTTCCGCAGTCCTTCCCAGCACCGTGCCGACCTCGATTCCCTTGCCCATCAGGTATGCCTTCGCGGTCATGCGCTTGCCGCCGGGGGCCTGCAGCTCCAGCACCTCCAGCGCGCCCTCGCCGCAGCGAATCAATAAGCCCTGCTTCGGCGAGGATATGACAACCGTTCCGGGCGCTGCGTTATCCGCACAATCCACGGCCCTGGCCAGGTACAGCTTGAGCCGTCCGCCGTTCATATCGGTGTATGCGCAGGGCCAGGGATTCAGCCCCCGCACCTGACAGGCAATTTCACAGGCCGGGCGGCGCCAGTCGATATCGCCCATTTCCTTTTTCAGCATGGGCTCGTAGGTGGATTCCCCGCTGTTCTGGGGTATGGGCTGTATCCTGCCCTCCAGATAATCCGGAAGCGTCGCGGCGAGCAATTCCGCGCCCATCTGGGACAACCTCTCGGTCAACGCCCCGGCGGTCTCCAGCTCGCCGATGGGCGTGCATTCACAGCGCAGCATATCGCCGGTATCAAGACCAACGTCGGTTTTCATAATGGTCACGCCCGCCTGCTTCTCGCCCTGTAAAATGCACCAGTTGATGGGCGCGGAGCCGCGATGCCTGGGCAGCAGCGAGGCGTGAACGTTCAGCGTGCCATAGCGCGGTATGTCCAGCAGTGCCTGGTCCAATATCTGCCCAAAGGCCGCCGTGATCGCCACGTCCGGCGCAAGCGCCTTCATCCTTTCCACGCCCTCGGGATTTCGGAGGCGCTCGAACTGATATACCGGCAGGCCGTGCTCCAGCGCGTACTGCTTGACCGGGCAGGGGGTCAGCTTGTTGCCCCGGCCCGCGGGACGATCCGGCTGGGTGACGACGCCGACGATTTCATAGCGCCCGTCCTCCGCCAGCGCTTTCAGCGAGGGCACCGCAAATTCGGGGGTACCCATGAAGACCACTCTATACTTCTGCATCCGTTGCGCAGGGAAAGGGAACAGGGACATCAAGCGCCCGGAATACAGTCCAGCGGACTGTATTCAGCGAGATGGGGCCGGCAGGCCCACGGGAACAGGAACCAGGGTACCGGAAACGGATTTTTGCAACAACCATTCCCCATCCCTCATTCCTCATTCCGCATTCCTCATTCTCCCTTGTCCGCTTCCTCCTCTTCCTGAATCTTGTCCGTGACATCCTCGATCATCTTGTCCACATAGAGCACGCCCTCCAGGTGGTCCAGCTCGTGGCAAAGGCACACGGCCAGCAGGCCCTCGCCTTCCACCTCCATGGGGTTGCCCTTGCGATCCTGGGCCTTCACGCGCACCTTCTCCGGCCGCTTGACGGTGCCCCGGCGTCCGGGCACAGAGAGGCAGCCCTCCGTGCTGATGACCTCGCCCTCGTCCCAGACGATCTCGGGGTTGACCAGCTCGATCTTGCCCTCGCCCACATCGATGACCACGACCCGCTTCAGCACGCCCACCTGCGGCGCGGCGAGGCCCACGCCGTCGGCCTCGTACATGGTATCGGCCATGTCGTCCAGCAGCACGCCCAGGCGGCGGTCGAACTTCGTCACCTGCCGGGAATGCTTGCGCAGTATGTCGTCCTTGTCCATTTCAACGATTTTGCGAATTGCCATATTGTCCTCCGATATATTAAAACAGATTGTTCGGATTGATCTCCAGGTCGGCCTGGACGCCCTCGGGAGCGGCGTCCGCCATCGCCTGCATCCGCGCCTCGACGGTGTCCAGGTCGGCCTTGAAATACAGCTTGAGCAGCAGCTGCCAACGATATTCGCCCCGTATCTGGCGGATGGGCGCCTCCGCCGCCGCCAGCTGTATGGCGTCGGCGCGCGCGCCCGTCTCGTCCAGGAAGGCGCCCAATCGCGCCTCGTCGGCCTTCGCGGCCGCCTTGACCGCGTCCGCATCCTTTCCGCTGTACACGATCCTGGCGATCACCGTAAAGGGCGGATACATCGCCGCCCGGCGGTAGGCGCTCTCCCGGGTGTAGAAGGCCCGATAGTCCTGCGCCGCGGCCAGCTGTATACCGTAATGGTCGGGATCGTAGGTCTGCACGATCACCCGCCCGGGCACCTCCGCGCGTCCGGCGCGGCCCGCCACCTGGGTTATCAGCTGGAAGGTGCGCTCCACGCTTCGGTAGTCCGGCAGGTTCAGCGAAAGATCTGCGGCCACCACGCCCACCAGCGCCACGTTGGGAAAGTCCAGGCCCTTGGCGATCATCTGCGTGCCCACCAGCACATTGGCTTCCCCGCTGCCAAAGCGCTGGAGGATGCGGGCATGGGCATCCTTCTGACGGGTGGTGTCCACGTCCATGCGCACAGGCCTTGCATCGGGAAAGAGGCGGCGCACCTCCTCCTGAACCTTCTGGGTGCCAGCGCCGAAGTATTTGATGTAGCCGCTTCCGCATTGGGGACACTGCTTCGGCGGGGCCATGACCTTGCCGCAGTAGTGGCAGCGCAGCGCGTTCTCCGTCTGGTGATAGGTCATGGTCACGTCGCAGTGGTCACAGTGAACCACATAGCCGCAGGCGCGGCAGGAGACAAAGGTGGAATGGCCCCGACGATTGATGAACAGCATGGCCTGATGGCCCTCGTCCAGGCATTTTCTCAGTTCGGCGGCCAGCCGGGCGCTGAATATCGAGCGGTTTCCCCGCTCGAACTCGCCCCGCATATCCACGATTTCGACCCCGGGCATCGGCCTTCCCTTCACCCGCTGGCGCAGCTCGATCAGCTCCAGCCGGTTTTCCGGGCGCACCCCCGGCATCGCCCGCATGTAAGTGGCAACGGAGGGCGTGGCGCTGCCCAGTACCAGCACCGCCCCGTGCTGCACGGCCCGCTTCCAGGCCACCTCCCTGGCGTCATAGCGCGGACGCCGGTCGGATTGATAGGTGGTCTCGTGCTCCTCGTCCACCACGATCACGCCGATGTTTTGAAGGGGCGCGAATATGGCGCTGCGGGCGCCGATCACGACGCGCGCCTCGCCGGAGCGTATGCGCCGCCACTCGTCGAAGCGCTCGCCCGCCGACAGCGCCGAGTGCAGCACCGCTGCGTCGCCGCCGAACCGCCCGTGCAGCCACGCCACCATCTGGGGCGTCAGGGCGATCTCCGGCACCAGCACGATGGCCGTGCGCCCAAGCTCCAGCGCCCGGCGTATCAGGCGAATATAGACTTCAGTCTTGCCACTTCCGGTGATACCGTGGAGCAAAAACCGACCGCCGCCGGATTCAAGCGCGGCCGTCAGGCGCTCCACCGCCGCCCGCTGTTCGGGCATGAGCTCCGGGTCCACCGTGCGCGTGGCATCCCTGAGCGCGAGGGGCGTTCGCCGCGCTTCGTCCTCGCAGATCTCCACGGCCCCCTTCTTTACCAGCGCCCTAAGGGCAGCGGCGTCCAGCTGTGCGGTCTGGATATCGCCTCCGCGCAGGCGCTCGATCAGCTCAAGCTGCTTCGGGGCGCGGCGATTTTCCTCAATAAACGCCTCCAGCGCTTCGCCGGACAGGGCCAAACGGGCGCGGCGCGACGTCTTTTCCCGCACCCTGCCGCCCCGCATCTGGGCCGGCAGCATCAGCCGAAGGGCGTCCACCAGGTTGCACAGATAGCGTATGTGCATCCACTCGGCCAGCGCCATCAGATCCGGCAGCACCACGGGCTCCGCCCGCACCGTCTTGAGCAGCGGTTTCAGCTTTTCCGGCGGCAGTTCGCAGGCGTCGCTGAGCGACACCACGAAGCCCTCGCGCACGCGCGAACCGAAGGGCACCGTCACCAGCTGGCCCGGCACCGCCTCCATATCCTCGGGTACGACGTAGGTAAACACCCTGTCCAACGCCTCGGCGGACAGATCCACGATTACCTGGGCGTATCGGCTCACAGCGCTTTCACCCGATCCAGTATGGCGTCCGCCACGGCCCGCTTGGACATCACCGGCAGCGCCCGCTGATCGTCCCGGGTAATCAGCGTGACGGCGTTGGTATCCACGCCGAAGCCCGCGTCGGTTCGGGTGACGTCGTTGGCGACGATCAGATCGGCGTTTTTCTTCTCCAATTTGCCCCGCGCATTGTCCAGCACGTCGTCGGTCTCCGCGGCAAAGGCCACCAGAATCTGGCCGGGACGCTTGCGCTCGCCGAGCGTGCGGGCGATGTCGGTGGTATTCCTGAGCTCCAGCACCATGCCGCCGCCGGTCTTTTTGATCTTGCTTTCAGAGACGTTCACCGGTGTGAAATCGGCAGGGGCGGCGGCCTGTATCACCACGTCAGCCCATTCTCCCCGCGCCAGCACCGCAGCGCACAGGTCTGCGCTGGATTCCACGGGCACAACCTCGACGCCGGCAGGCGCGGCAAGGCTGACCGGGCCGGAGACGAGGGTCACCTCGGCGCCCCTGTCCCTCGCGGCTTCGGCGATGGCGTAGCCCATCTTGCCGCTGGACCGGTTGGTGATATAGCGCACAGGGTCGATGCGCTCCACCGTGGGCCCGGCGGTCACCAGCACATGTTTGCCCGAAAAATCCCGCCGGGGATTGAGCAGCGCTTCCAGCGCTTCCGCGATCTGCTCCGGCTCGGCCATGCGCCCCACGTCGTCGTCGCCGCAGGCCAGATGGCCCGACATGGGCCCCACGGCCTTTGCGCCGCGATCCTGCAGCGTTTTGAAGTTGTGCTGTGTGGCCGGGTGCCGCCACATGTTGGCGTTCATCGCCGGGGCCAGCAGCAGGGGCGCGGTCATGGCAAGGGCTGTGGTCGAAAGCAGATCGTCGGCGATGCCGTTCGCCAGCTTCGCCAGGCAATTTGCCGAGGCGGGCGCGATCACAAAGGCGTCAGCCCACTTGGCCAGGGCGATGTGCTCCAGCGATTTGCGCGGTTCGAAGGTGTCGACGACGGCGGGATTGTCGCTGAGGGTCTCGAAGGTCAGCGGCGGCACAAACCGGCAGGCGTTTGCCGTCAGCACCACCCGCACCTGCGCCCCCCGCTTTTTCAGTCGGCTGACCAGGTCGCAGGCCTTATAAGCCGCTATGCCGCCGGTCACGCCCAGCACGATATGCCTGTCCTTGAGCATCTTATCCATCCCGCTCCTTCCAAACGCTTGCCTGTCTGTACAACACAACAGGCGAAACCTTGTTCGGGTTTCGCTGTTGACGACGCTATGATCTGCCCTGGTTTGCGCAATTACAATTCTTCTTCCGCTTCCTCGTCGCGGCTGTAGGTGATCAGCCTGCGGTTGATCTCCTCGATGGCGATGGACAGCGGCTTGGTTTCCTTGGTATCGATCAGCGGCAGGCTGCCGGCGATAATCTCCCTGGCGCGCTTGGATGCCTCCACGGCCAGCGTATAGCGGCAGTCAACCTTTTCAAGCAGTTCGCCAATGGGGGGTTCGGTCATCATGGTGCATTCCTCCTGATAATGGTCAAATCGTTCAGGCCTTCAGCGACGTGCTGAGCGCGTCCAGGAAGTCCCTTCGGTTGTCGAGCTCCAGGCGGCGGGAGACGATCACGGCATAGACCTCCTCGACGGCGATCTCAAGCGCCCTGGGCTCCACGCTCCAGTCCTGATGGATGATTACATATTGATATTTATACGCGGTAGCCACCTCGCCGGCCACGTTGTTCAGGCGCACGCGGATGGATTCCTCCGACTCGGTGCCCCGCCTGCGCAGCCGCTGTTCCAGGTTTTCCCGGCTGGGAGGGCAAATGAAGATGCCCGTTACGCTCGCGTCCTGGGCCATCGCCTGGAGGCAGCCCTGCACGTCGATCTCCAGGATCAGGTCGTGCCCCAGGGCCAGCTCCTGCTGCACGGTGGACTTCAGCGTTCCGTAATGATTCTGATGCACGTGGGCCCATTCGTAGAACGCCCCCTCCGCGATCAGCGCCTTAAAGCGTTCCTCGGTGACAAAGTGATAGTTCACGCCGTCCACCTCGCCGGGACGGGGCGCGCGGGTAGTGCAGGACACGGACAATTTCACATCCGGGTGTTGCTGCAACAGCCTCTTGACGATTTCTGTCTTGCCCGCGCCTGCCGGGCCGGAAATGACAAACAGCCTGCCTCGCTTCGCCATGATGCGCGTCACTCCTTCTTCGGTATCTGTTATCCCGCCCCCTGCGGTGTGCTCCCGGAATCACTCGATATTCTGCACCTGTTCGCGCAGTTTTTCGATCTCCGCCTTCATATCCACGGTCAGCTGGGTGATTGGGATGTCCTGGGATTTGGACGAGATGGTGTTGACCTCGCGGTTGAGCTCCTGCACGATGAAATCCATTCGCCTGCCGATGGGTTCGCCCGCATCGAACGTGCGGCGAAGCTGTTCGATATGGCTGCGAAGGCGCACGGTTTCCTCGTCGATGGCGCTTCGGTCGGCCATCACGGCGACCTCCATCATCAGCCGGGTCTCGTCCGCGCCGCTGCCCACCAGCTCCTCCATGGCGGCTTTCAGCCGCTGGGTATAGGCCGCCACGGTCTGTGGATAGCGCGCCTCCACGGCGGCGGTCATGCGCTCGATGGTGTCCACCCGACCGCACAAATCGGCCCTTATGGCCTCGCCCTCCCGGGCGCGCATGGCGCAAAGCTGATCCAGCGCCTCGTCCAGCACCGCAAACAGCAGCGTCCTGACGGCGTCCTGATCCTCCTCGGCCTCGGCGACGGTCATCACGTCGGGCATATGGGCGATGCCCATCAGCGTGCGGTCATCCCGCAGGTCTGGCCCCACCGCGCCCCGCAGCTGACACAGCGCGTTCACATAGGCGGAAAAGAGCGTCTCGTCAACCAGCACGGTGCGCGCGTCGGTACGCAGGTTGCGATAGGTCACGAACACGTCCACATGCCCCCGCGACAGCCGCGCGCCAATGCGCTTGCGGGCCGCGTCCTCCAAAAACATCAGGTTGCGCGGCATCCTGAAGGCGACATCCAAAAACCGATGATTGACACTCTTGACCTCCACGGTCATCTGGCGGCCTTCCAGCTCCATGGAAGCCCGCCCATAGCCTGTCATGCTCTGCATACGCCCAACCCCCTCCGGTTCACTTATAGCGGCAGATGGCCTTTCATATTGTATTATACCACATCATCCTTCGTTTGCCTATGGCCTTGCGGAAATTTAAAGGGAATTCCCACCCCTGCCGTCACCGCATACCCCTTTGTGGGAATGATAAATGGCGGGGGATCTGCTTCCCCCGCCAAACGGCCCCGCCGCAAATGCTGCCGGCAGCGTCACGCCCGGAATCGAGGATTCCGCGCGACGCTGCCGAAACCACCATGCCGGCTCTGCCTGCCATGGTGAATGGTATCTTATAAATACGCTCTACTCCATATATTCGCCCACAGGTGTGCTGAGATTTTGTTTCCTGACTTTCAGGATGACGGAACCATCGGGCTGCCTGACCTCGCTGTCTATCCTGTACTGGATGCCTTTTCTCGAAAGATCATCCTTGTATTTTTCCACCTCCTGGCCGACCAGGCGAACGGCCATGTCATGGGGTATATCGTCTTTCAGCTGAAAATGTAGTGTCTGAAAAAAACATGCTGCGAGAACTCTCTTCATTTTGTCGTACCTCCCGTTGCTTTTGCCTTGCGGGCCGCGGCGGATCTTGCTGCCGTGCGCCTTGCCGCCGCGACCTTCCTTTCGTGAAGCTGCTCCAGCCGCTGCCGCGCAGCCGCTGCCGCCCGCTGTTGATTTGCAAGCACCCTCGCCATCTCGTCCTCCCGCGCAAGAACGCCCGCCTGTTCCAGGTCGCGCTGCGCCTGCGCCTGCATCTTCCCGTCTGTGAAACGGATAAACCTGTCTACTGCCTGCGGATAGACAAAGGTTTTCACCGCGCCATCTCCGAATGCGATCTCAATGTGCGGCGGGGCGAAGGCCGTTACGATGCCCTCCCCAAAGCGGATGTGCGTGACACGCTCCCCGACCAATCTTGTCACCTCCAATTCTTTCTCTTCTATATCACAATCACAGCATTTCAACTGCCGATTTCCCGGTAAACCCGCTTCGCTCCAGAGACGCCCTCGTCCTCAGGATAAGCGCGGCGGATATGATAAATGTCAGCGCATCGGATACCGGCATCGAGTACAGAACGCCATACAGCCCAAAGAACCGGGGCAGCAGCAGCGCGAAGCCCACGCCAAACACGACCTCCCGCACCATCGACAGCGCCGTGGATTCCACGGCTTTTCCCATGGCCTGGAGAAAGATGAACGTGCCCTTGTTTACCGTCGCCAGCGGCATCATGCACAGATAGATTCGGAACGCCTTCACGGCGAACTGTGTGTAATACGCGCTCTCGTTGGCCGCACCGAACACCGCGATCAGCTGGTTCGGCATCAGCTCGACGATCAGCAGCGCCGCAAAGCCCACGATTGTCTCACTCGACAGCAGCAGGCCGAACAGCGTTTTTACCCGGTCCGGGCGCTTTGCGCCGATATTGTAACCCACGATGGGAATGCAGCCCGCCGCAAGGCCTATGGAAATGGAAATGACGATCTGGAAGAACTTCATCACGATGCCGACGACAGCCATCGGGATCTGCGTATACTGCGCCTGGCCGAAAACCGGGTCCAGCGCGCCGTATTTCCGGATCATGTTGTTGATGGCTGCCATCGCCACCACCAGCGAGACCTGCGCGAGAAATGAGCACACACCCAGCGGGATGTATCTCTTCATTAACTGTGGATAGATGTGAAAGCTTTCCCGGGAGAGCCGCACAGCCTTCATATGGCACAGATACCACGCCGCCAGCGCCGCCGTCAGAACCTGCCCCAGTACAGTGGCGACGGCTGCGCCCATCATGCCCCAGTGAAAGCCGTAAATGAACAACGGGTCCAGAATAACGTTCACTACTGCGCCGAGCACTGTCGTCACCATGGCGAAGCGGGGACTGCCGTCGGAGCGGATGATCGGGTTCATCGCCTGGCCGAACATGTAAAAGGGCACGCCAGGCGCGATCCACAGGAAGTACTCCCTCGCGTGATGGAAGGTCTCCGCGTTCACCGTGCCGCCAAACAGCGCAAGAATGGGGTTCATAAAAATCAGATAGATTGCCGATAAGGCGACGCCGGACGCGATGCAGGCGATCACCGCACTGCCGATGCTCTTGTGGACGTCATCTTCTCGATGCGCACCAAGGCTGATGGAGACAAACGCACACGCGCCGTCGCCGATCATTACGGCGATGGCCAGCGCGACAACGGTCAGCGGGAACACCACCGTGTTCGCTGCGTTTCCGTAACTGCCGAGATATGCGGCGTTGGCAATAAAGATTTGGTCGACGATGTTGTAAAGGGCCGCCACAAGCAGTGAAATAATGCACGGTATGGCATATTTACACATGAGCTTTCCGGGCTTTTCTGTGATGAGGAATGCATTGGCGCGAACATCCGACATGGTACGATACCTCCAAAAAATGGTAATGCGATACACCGCCGTATCGTATCAGCGAGGTGTATCGCTTGTATCGTGCCACATGTATTCCGCTTAAGGGCACCCATGAAAACGCGCATCGCCGCTGGTCGGCTGAAATCCAGCCGTCAACGCGCCGTGTGCGTCGCGCGGTGTCTCCTTGAATTTATTATGCCATGGGATTATTAATTTTTACCGTCATGAAAAATGAAGATTTTCGGCTGTCGCCTGCATCCGGCCCGGGAAATTGTCATGGCATCGGAGCCCATGATCCCTCTTCAGGCGTTCTTGTTTCCCCCTCCTGTGCGCTGTTGCGTCGCTTCCTGATCGCTCTTCAGCAGCACAACGGAATACGCCTCATTGTTCCGATGGAAGCAGGGGCAGGCTGCGGCGTGATCGTTGATGCGTCCGCAGGCCTGCAGGTGGGCGCAGATTCCGGAAGACGGGCAGCAGACTGGCCACGTCTTGCCACAGGGGATTTTCCGCCCAGGCGCTGGCAGGCGGCGGAGAGCGCCTCGCATCGGCGCTCGAACCGTTTGGCCGCCCGATCGAAGAAGCCGCCCTTACCGGCGGTGGCGGTGTGGATCGGCGACAGAGCGCTGACAGGCGCCATCTCTCCAGAAGCGGACTGGCGAGGGCGGCGAACCGGGCATGCATGCGATGCTTCATGATCTCATCGTTGGATTCGCGCTTCTCCATTGCTTTCGCTCACGTATACGGTGATATACCAGCCAAGCGGCCCGAAGCGCCCGTCGATCTTCAGCGCGTGGGCATTTGTGGAGGACGATCACGGCTCCGTTTTTTCGTGACGCGCGAGATAGGCCCGTTTCCTTCGCGCGTCCTCCGCCTCCAGAGAAGATGAATTGTGGATGCCGCCAAGGAATTCAATGTGATGCCGGAATTCATGGCGCAAAATGCCACGCAGGATCCCACGGGCTTCTGTAACGCCCGCCTTCGGATAAAGCCGGTCAAAGGAGCCTTTGAACATCACGATCTGTCGCACGCCGTAGCAGACCTGATACTGGCCCAGGGTATAGAGGTCGTTTCCCCGCGCATAATCCGGAATCGCCAGCGCCTCCGACATGATCACGCCCCCGGTCAGTTCGCGGAAGAACGGCTCCGGAAGCTCATCCATCAGATCAGAAATGATCGCTTTGTATTCCTCTGTGGTTATCATATTCAATTGGCCGGCGTGCTGTGCCGGTCGATGTACAGCTCGTAGACATTCGTGATCGAGGCGTTGCCCTGCAGGTCGGCATAGATGTAGACCAGGGCCCAGGTCGGCGTCGGGTTGGGCACCACGGGCGTGATCTGACAGAGTATGCAGTAGTTCATGCCCGCCACCACCTGCGTTGACAACAGCGCGACGGGATCGTAACGCGCCCCGACCAGCCCGTCCAGGGCCTTGTCGAACGCTGCCTGCGCGTCCTCCGGCAGTTCGACGGCTTCGCAGGGCACGTTCTGCCAGCCGCCTGCCAGCGGTTCAGCGATGGCTGAAGCGGCGCACAGCGCCAGTATAAGGGTCAGTATGGCGATTCGGATGATGGTGCGTTTCATGGTGACAGCCTCCTTATAATCGTATTATTGATGCCTGCAGGCAATTGGATTATAGCATAATCCGAAACCCTTGTATAGCCCCCAAACCCCGCAATGCGCCGCCCAACGCGCCATGGACATCGTGCGAAATTGTCTGTAGTAAAAAAACAATCTGGACAACGGACCCCGTCTGTGATAGGATAGCAATTGGAGTTCCGGCTGTGCGTCAGCCTTGCGGGTGACCGCAACGCCGCCTGCCCGTATGATGATGAATTTCACGGTAGGTGATATCATGGATACAATCAAAAAAACCCTTCTGTACGCCGGGTTGGACAGGGATGAATATAATCGCCTGCTCCCGCAGGCGCAGGAGGAAAATGCAGGGAAACTGAAGACCTATGCGCTGGTTTCGTTTGGCATATTCCTGTGGCTCTGTCTGACCAGCCTGTCTTTTCATCTTTTCCCGGTCAAGGTCTCCGTCAGTTACGGGGTTGCGGCGCTGCTCAGCCTCGTCGTATTCGCGCTGGCTCGCGCCTCAGCGATACCCCCTGCCACTCTATGCTATATCTTTGTCGGCGGCCTGTATGCCTTTTCATTGGTCAGCAACGCCCTGAATCCCAATCTTCCTGCGATCGGCGCCATCGCCATCATGTTGATGGGCGCGTTTCTGTTCACCGAGCGTCCGCTGAACCTGATCGTCATGAACGCTGTCGCGGTGCTGTTGCTCTGCGTCATTTCTTTTAGCATCAAGTCCCGGCGGCTTGCCTTCATCGACCTCGGGTATTCGGTCGTCTTCTGCGTCATTTCCGTCGCGGCAGAGATCACCCAGGAACGCCTGCGCTTCCGGTTGCTTGCGCAGACTGACCGAATCAAATATCTCGGTGAAACAGATGTGCTGACAGGCTGCAAAAACAGAAATTGCTTTCAGGATCGCCTGGACAGCTTCCCCAGCGCATGCAAAAAAAACCTTGTCTGCGTATACATCGACGTGAACGGGCTTCATAACCTCAACGACAGCCAGGGACATGAGGCCGGAGACAGGATGCTGAAAAGCGTTGCCAGCGCCCTGCTGGACACCTTTGATCCGGAGAACACTTACCGCATCGGCGGGGACGAGTTCGTCGTCGTCTGTCCCGACGCCAGCCTTGAAGAAACCCGCCGCAAAATGGCGAATGTCGCAGCCTCGCTGTCCAGGCAGGGCTACGATATTTCCACAGGCATTGAACAGGGCGACAAGGACGCGCTGGATATGGACAAGCTCATCAAAAAAGCAGAAGCGGGCATGTACAGGGAGAAGGAGACGTACTACCAACAGGCCGGACATGACCGGAGGCGGATGTGTTAGTGAGCGACCCAATTTTGACTGATGCGGGAGATAAGACTATGTATTATCTGATCGAGGAAACCCTGACGCCATGTGAGGAAGGCGATATATACGGCGGCAGCGCCCAATACGTCGTCGTCCTGACTTCGCCGGACTGGCAGCGGCAGCGGGAACGCTTTGACATGCTGATCGACATGGAAATGGACGCATCGCAGGAAACAAAGGCGGTAGTCAACAAGGATTCGCTGACGGGAACGCTGTCGATTCCTGACCGCGCCGATATCAGCGGTCCGCGCCACAATTTTTCGTTCGCCCTGGATGAAAAGGGCATCATCCTTGTGGACGACAGCGATTATGTGGAAAAAATGATGCGCCGGCTCAGCGCCACCAAGAAATGGCGGCTGCCCGGCTTGGAGCGCTTTCTTTACGATCTGCTGGAAATGACCATCGGCGATGACCTGGCGTTCCTGGAGCGGTCAGAGCATCGCCTGAACCAGATCGAGGAGGCGATCCTCCGCAACGAGGTAAAGATCTACCCGAAGGAGATGAACGATATTCGCGGCGACCTGCTTGATCTCAGGATGCACTATGAGCAGCTGATCGACTTGGGGCAGGAGCTGCAGGAGAACGAAAACGGCTTTTTCATGGAAGAAAACCTGCGCTACTTCCATTTGTTCACCGAGCGCGTCGTGCGTCTGCGGGATATCGTCATCGGACAGCGCGAATATGTGATGCAGCTCCGCGATCTGATGCAATCCCAGCTGGATGTCAAGCAAAACCGGATCATGACGGTGCTCACCGTCGTCACATCCATCTTCCTGCCGCTGACGCTCATAGCGGGTTGGTACGGCATGAACTTTCGATATATGCCCGAATTGGAATGGCGATACGGCTACCCCGCAATAATCGTGATCTCCATCACCATAGTCGTGTTGTGTCTCACCTGGTTCAAGCGGAAGAAGTGGATGTGACCCGAACATCGAAGGGGCTGCGCCCCTCCGATA
Organism: uncultured Eubacteriales bacterium; assembly: GCA_902778995.1. Taxonomy (GTDB): domain Bacteria; phylum Bacillota; class Clostridia; order Christensenellales; family Aristaeellaceae; genus UBA2862. The sequence continues at coordinate 3,133 of CACYZW010000038.1, read as the reverse complement.
ACCTCTGCGCAAGCTGGTTGAGGGCAAAACCGAACAGATGCATGCCGGCAAAACGATGGGAGCCTATATTACAGCTTTTTGACAAACAGGCAGCGTATGGCGTTCAGCACGGCCAAAATCATCACGCCCACGTCGGCAACGATGGCGACCCACATGTTGGCATAGCCCAGCGCCCCCAGTATCAGGCATACGGCCTTGACGACCAGCGAAAAAATGATGTTTTGGCGCACGATCCCCAGGCACTTTCGGGAAATCCGAATGGCCTTGGGGATTTTGAGTGGATCGTCGTCCATCAGCACAATATCTGCGGCCTCGATGGCGGCGTCGCTGCCCAGCGCGCCCATGGCGATGCCGATGTCGGCCCGGGACAGCACCGGCGCGTCGTTGATGCCGTCGCCCACGAAAGCCAGCTTCCTGCCTTCCGGGCATTCCTTGAGCAGCGCCTCCACACAGGCCACCTTGTCCTGGGGCAACATCTCTGCCCGATAGTCGGTCAGGCCCACGTCCGCCGCCACCTGCTTCGCCACGGCCTCGGCGTCGCCGGTCAGCATCACGGTCCTTTCGACCCCGGCCTTCTTCAGCTCGGCGATGGCCTCGCGGGAATGGGCCTTCAATTCATCGGAGATGACGATGTGCCCCGCGTATTCCCCGCCCACGGCCATGTGGATGATCGTGCCCACATGATGGCAGCGGTGAAAAGGGATGCCCAGCCTGTTCATCAGCTTTTCATTGCCCACGGCCACGTCCGTGCCGTCCACCCTGCAGACGATGCCGTGGCCGCTGATCTCCTGTAGGTCCGTCACCCGGGCGGCGTCTATCGCTCCATTATAGGCCTTTCTCAGGCTCAGGCTGATCGGATGGGAGGAATGGCACTCCGCCAGCGCCGCGTACTCCAGCAGCTTCGCTTCCTGTTCCGCCAGCATCGTCTCGTCGAGGGGGCCGTTGTGCACCGCCGTGACCTCGAAATTGCCCTTGGTGATGGTCCCGGTCTTGTCAAAGGCCACAGTGGTCACCCTGGAAAGGGTTTCAAGGTAGTTGGAGCCCTTGATGAGTATGCCCTGTTTGCTGGCCCCGCCGATGCCCGCAAAGAAGCTCAGCGGTATGGAAATGACCACCGCGCAGGGGCAGGAAATGACCAGGAAGGTGCAGGCGCGCAGCAGCCAGTCCCGCCAGATCGCCCCGACGGAGGCGTAGTTCGCCATGCCGACCCCGGTGAGCATGATGAACAGCGGCGGCACAAGCGCCAGCGCCAGCGCCGCATAGCAAACGAAGGGCGTATAGACCCGCGCGAATTTGGCGATGAAATCCTCAGATTTCGATTTGTTGGAGGCGGCGTTTTCCACCAGATCCAGTATCTTGGACGCCGTGGATTCGCCAAACTCGGCGGTGGTGCGAATCTTCAACACGCCGGACATGTTGATGGAGCCGGAGAGGACGCTGTCGTCCACGTCCACCTCCCGCGGCTTGCTCTCGCCGGTCAGCGCCGAGGTATTCAGCGCAGAAGCGCCATCCACCACGATGCCGTCGATGGGTACCTTCTCGCCGGGCTGCACCACGATGATCGTTCCAATCGCCACATCGTCGGGGTCCACCCGTTCGAGCGCGCCGCCCTCCCCCTCGATATTCGCATAATCCGGGCGGATATCCATCAATTCGGAGATGTTCTTTCGACTTTTGCCGACGGCATAGCTCTGGAACAGCTCGCCCACCTGATACAGCAGCATGACCGCCACGCCCTCGCCGTATTCCCCCAGGGCAATGGCCCCTATGGTGGCGACGGTCATCAGAAAATTCTCGTCGAACACCTTGCCGTTCCTGATGCCCAGAAACGCCTTGCGCAGTATGTCGTAGCCCACCGTCAGATAGGGGATCAGGAACAGTGCGAACAGCATCCATTTGGGCATGTCCACACGGATGATGCCCTCGGAAATCAGGTACAGCGGAATAAAAAAGACAGCGGCAACGATGATGCGCGTCAACAGCTTTTTCTGCTTCTCGTTCACACCTGCACGACCTTCCTTGTGAAAATGGGGAATTGGAAATTGGTTGAGCCGCCGCGTCGCCTTCAGCTTGGGATCAAGTCAAGCCATGCGGCAGCTATCCGCGTTTCCGCTTCCCCGTTCCTTGCATTAAGAAAACAGCGCACAACCCTCATGACAGGTTGCTGCACGACTCGATTAGGCGGTGTTTCCTTAAAGATAAATCTCGCAGTCGTCCTCGACCTTCTTGCAGTTGGCGCGCACATTTTTCATCACGGCGTCCACGTCCGCGCCCTCGTCGAACTCCACCTTCATCTTCAGCGTCATGAAGCTGACGGCGCAGTCCTTGACGCCCTCAGTCTTTCTGGCGGCCTCTTCCATCAGGTTCGCGCAGTTCGCGCAGTCCACGTCGATCTTGTAGGTCTTCTTCATGTTCTCGTTCCTCCCGTTTTTTGTTCTATCACCGCAAACCCGGTTTGCCCGCGGTTCGCAAGACAGCGCGTCGTTCATTGGGTTATCGTATGAAATCATTCGTCGATGTGATCCATGCCCTGCCCGAGGATCGTCCGCACGTGATCGTCGGCCAGCGAATAGTAGATCTGCTTGCCTACCCTGCGGCTGCGCACCAGATGGGCCTGCTTGAGAACCCTGAGCTGGTGTGAAATCGCCGATTGTGTCATGTTCAGGATCTGGGCGATGTCGCACACGCACATCTCCGCCTCAAACAGGACGTAGAGTATGCGAATGCGCGTGGTATCGCCAAAAACCTTGAACAGCTCCGCCAGGTCATACAGGCTTTCCTCGTCCGGCATTTCTGTCAGAACACGCTCGCATATCGCCTTGCTGTCCAACGTCGTTTCCGCCATAGCATTCAATTCAGCCATACGAACAATCCCTCATCACATGAACATTCATTCATGTGTTATTATATTCCTTTCTGCACCCATTGTCAATACATACCGGTAATTTATAATAATTTTACAGCAGGAGCCGAGTTACCATTCACCTAACAAGCTGACTTGGCAGGGAGGTATCGGAGGGGAGCAGCCCCTCCGATGTTCAATCGGCCTTTACGCACCGCCGACCCGCTTTGCGGGTCGGCGGCAGCGCCTCGCGGAATCTTCGATTCCCAGCGAGGGCTGGTCACGCCTGCC
>CACYZW010000037.1 GCA_902778995.1 uncultured Eubacteriales bacterium | reverse complement strand
CGCGCCTGCCGTAGGCAGTGGCGCGACTGCTATAGGGTCCACTAAAGCTGCGGAAAAGCGCCTTGAAATGCAGTCAAATCCATCCGAAACTGCATCTCCTTCCATTTAGAAACACACTCTAGAGCGAGCATTTTTGGAAATACCACATGATCGGGCAGCACGGTAACGGGACGAATTTCATCCCGTTACTGTACGACTCGATTATGTGGTATTTTCTTCGCTGTCCAGTCCGCAGCCGTTCATCGGTGCGGCAGTGGCGTCAGCGTCGCAGCTTATGTGATTTCGTGCCATGCAGACCGGACAGCTATTTATCATCATCCTGATGTGCCTTCCACGTCTTCAGCGCTTCGTTGATTCGGCGAATCTGCCGCTTATACCTTATACACATAACCAGCCATATGATGAAATAGGCGATCACATAGCCGAGGAACATGTATAACGTCGCGGGCTCCCGCAGATCCAGCCAGCCCAGCGTAAAGCCCACGGCACAGTAGGCTGCAAGGGTGATCACAAAGTGGGTGGCCGTACAGCGCAGCAGCCCCCAATGCTCCAGCGAATAGATCGTCGTGCCGCCCATGCCGACCGCGCCGAGCAGGCCGCTCAGCGCCAGGTACAGCGCAAGGCCGTCCGTGCCATTTTGAACATAATACGTCCCGACGCCGGTGATGGACAGGAAACCAAGGCCCACCAGAACGCCCAAAGCAAAGCCGACGGCAGCCATAATGGCCGTCCTATTCCAAAATTCGCGCATGGTTTCACCTCCGTCATGCCAGGCCCAGCGCTGCCATCGTCAAAGGTAACCTGTATCGTGCCCAACAGGCTGAAATCGAAGCTGGAGACCTTGTTGAGGTTGATGATCTCGCTTCGGCTGATCCGCAGAAAGCGGCTGGGGTTCAGCTTCGCTTCCAAATCGACCAGTGTTCCGCGCGTTGTGAAGCAGCCTCGATCCGTCCGGAGGATGAGCTTGCGGTTCTCCATGTAAACGCGAATGATCTCACGCTGGCTCAGCAGTACGCGCGCATTACCGGCATACACCGTTACCATGGGATAGGCGCTGTCAGTGGCGCTCTCAATGGCGTGGACAATACTGTCGATTTCCGGCGTCATTCGCTCTGTACGAATGATGATCTTCGGCTCGGTAAAGGCCGGATCGATCTGGATATCGATGTCAATGGCATTTTTCATATAAATCCCCTTTTTCCGCTTTGGAGACCGAACGTCGTTCTTTCTGAAGGTTATCGCAGATTCGCACAGCGGCAGCAATAGGCTGCTTCATCTAAAATAACCCATTATATTATATATGTATTGAGGGATATGTGCTTAACCGTTTAGACATCCGTATCGACCGCTTGGACGAAACGCCTTGTATTTTGCCATGATACTCCTATACAATGAAAATTGAAAGTTATACATTTGTGAATACATGTTTTCAGCAGGAGGTGGTTTAATGGCTTGATATACAGGTTTCTGACGATCCTGGTGATCTCTGGATTCGCGGCATTCTCCGCGAACTGATTCCAGGAAAGAACTGATGGCATTTGAGCTCAACACATTAAGGAGGACTTATTGCCATGAAGAAAGCAATCAGCATGATCATAGTAATGATCCTCTGCATGGGAATGTTACCCTTCAGCACCTTGGCTGCGGATCGCAAGCCGGTATGCAGAACCGTGATCTACTACAACACAGGAGAAGAACCGAAACTTGAAGTACAGTATGAAGATGGCGACGGCAACGACTTTGTCGAGCTGTACCTTCTGGGGAACAAGGCGAAGAATGGCGACATGAAGGGGCCCCTTGGCCTGATCGACATCAGCGGCGTGGTGTATCATCTGCTGGGCATCCAAACCATTGATCCAAGCGACAGGAAGGCGTTCCACAAGGATGAAAAGACGGGGCTTTGGGTTGCCACGGGAAAACTCTACCTGGGCGGTGGGGAGGCTCCGGCACCGGGCGAGAATGTGGGTGTCGTCATCGAAACAGGCGAGAACGACGGATCAATGCGCAAGAGCGATATCATCCGCATGAAGGTGCCCCTCAAGGGGAAAAAGACGGTATACACCGATGCCCCCAAGACTTTCAAATTGACCTTCAAGCCCAACGGCGGCAAGGGCAAGATGGGGAGCGAGTATGTGAAAGCCGGCGTGAAGATCACCCTGCCGAAGAACGCCTATACCCGCTCGAAATACATGTTTACCGAGTGGAACACGGCTAAAAACGGCTCCGGGAAGGCGTACAAGGACGGCGCGAAGGTCACGTTGGACAGAGACACCACCCTCTATGCCCAATGGGGAGAGATTTCCTTGAAGCTGGCGGACCGCTCCACTGTCACGCGGGGGAAGGAACTCACGCTGAAGGCGACCCTGAAGGTCGATGGCAAGCCGGTCAAGGGCAAAAAAGTCACCTTCAAATTCAAGGGCAAGACGTACACAGGCAAGACGAACAAGAGCGGCGTCGCCAAGGTGACCGTCAGTGCCCGCGTCACGAAGAAACTGCAGGCAGGCAAGAGCGTCACCGTCAAGGCCTCGTTCGGCGGAGTGACGGTAAATCAAACCATCAAGGTGAAGTAAAGGCAGTGGCGGAAGGGACAATCGCCCCCTCCCTGTGCGCTGACCCAGCCTCAGCGGCGGGTCGATTCATACCACGCCGATATCCGGATTCAAACCCCGGAACACGAATTGGATTCCGGGGAAGAAATGATAGCGTATGAACATAATCATTTGAAAGGAGCTGTTCCCATGAAGAAACTGTTTGCCCTGATCCTTGCGCTGGTGCTGACGCTGGCCTGCGTCCCCGCATTCGCGCAGACCGTATATACCAAGGTGACTGTCGACCGCGAACAGGCCAGGGCCCTGATTTCCGGCTTCGGTGTTCCCGAGGCGCAGATGGCCATGGCGGACCCCATACTGTCCCTCGTCAACGCGCTGGGCGTGCGCGTGACCACCGTGGAAGACGGCGCCCAGGTCGACCTGGACCTCAACGGCGAGGACGCCCTGTCGCTGGGCTGGGCCTCTGACGGCGAGGGCTTCGGCATCGTTTCGACGCTGTTTCCGAACTATTACCTGACCGTCTCCAACGATACCATCTCCGGGATGATGGCGCAGATGGCTCAGAATATGCCCGGCGCGGGCGGCGAAGGCGGCGCGGGCGGTTTCGACATGGCCGCGATGCAGTCGATCTTCGGCGGCTATTATCAGAAGTGGATGGAGGCCTGTGCTTCAGCGGGTCAGCCCGGTGAGCCTGTCGCGGTGGAATTTGAGTATGGAAACCATGTGTTCGACACCATGGTGCCCGTGACCGTGGATATGGCAGCCATCACGGCGGCTACGAACGAACTGCTTGAAGCATTGCTGGCCGATCCCGCTGCCATGGCCATGCTCCAGGGCATGGCGCAGGGCATGGCGCAGAGCAGCGGCACAGCGTTTGATCCGGAAACCTTCGAGGCGGATTTCAAGGCCGGCTTCGGGGAATGGATGGCCCACTTCCCGGACGAAGTGAAGGCGGAGGTCTATACCAAGGCCGGCGACGAGAGCGGCTTGTTCTTCATGAACGCCGAATCCTTCCGCGAGGGTGAGGCGGCCCCGTTCTTTACCGCCTTTATGCTCTACGAGAACGAGAAGAACATGGATATGGGCTTTACGATGGAAGTGGTCGACGACAAGACCGGGGAGACCGCGACCATGACCGCTGAATTTGCGATGAAGGACACCGATATGAAGATGGTCCTCGAGATGGGCGGCATGTACTATGGCCTCAACATAATCGCCGACGGCGGCAACATGACCTTCGACGTGTTCTTCATGAACCCCGAAAGCCCCCTGCTGAGCGTCGCCCTGGAGATTGCCGACGGCGGCGAACGCACCCTGCCCGTGGACGCTTCCGGCAAGACCGTGATGCCCCTGGAGGCATTCATGGCCGACGCCAACGGCGAAGCGGCACAGGGCCTGTATGGGGATATCCAGGCCAACGGCCTCGGCGCGCTGATGAACGCCGTCATGGGGCAGGTGCCGGAGATAGCCACTCTGATGGGACAGGCGGGCTGATGCCACAGGATCGAACAGGGCGGAGGCGCCGGCCGGACCGGCGCCTCCGCGTAAAAAGGAGAATCACATCATGAATCGCAAGACATTGAATGTCATCATACCCATCGTCTCTGTCGCCGTGATGGTGATATGGGGGACCCTGGCAAAGAGCTATGAACACAGCTGGCTGGCGGTATTCGTCGGCGGCATACTGATGTTGTTGATCAACGTCTTCGGCAAGAACAGGGACGAGTAGGGGAGGATACGCCTGTGAAGCACAAGATCATCGCGCTTGCATTGTGCGCAATGCTGCTGGCCGCCTGCGCTGTCGGGGAGGTTCCGGGGACGAAGGTCTATCAGCTGGGTACATCCATCTATACCGTCATGATTCCGGACAGCTTTGTCGAGGGCGAACGCACCGAAGCGGAAACCAGGGATGACATGGTGGCCTATATGTACAGCCCGGATACGCTGCTGGACTTCGACGTGTATCAGTTCGCCAGGGAGGGCTATCCGGACCGTCTCGCCGCGTTTGTCGAGACGGAAGCTGCGCAGTACAAGGCCACCGAGGTCGTGCCCGATGGCAACATCAACGGCATCGACGTCGCCTGGTATCGCGCCGTTGAGACCTGGAACGGCAAGGCATATGATACGCTGACCTATGCCATGGCGGACGGCGACGACTACGTGGAGATCGCCTTCTGGCTTGATGGCGAAAATGCCGAGGCCGAGGCGCAGGCGATCATCGAAACGCTGGGATTCATCACCCGCTGAGATCATGGGCGGCATCATGCCGCCCCAGACCGCTGACAAAGGCAGCAAACGCAGAAAATCCTTCCGATAAAAGATTAGCGGAAGGATTTTCTGCTTGCCGTGTTGGCGTCGCCTGCAAAATGCGATCATTTACGATGGGGGCGGCATCATGCCGCCCATGTATGCTTCGGGACGGCATTTCTGCTGTCGAGAGGATGGCGGAGCGTGCTTCCAGCGCCCCGCCGGGATGCCATCTGAATCTCACCCCTCAACAGCCTGCGCCGTTATCCACGCCATCGCCTGCCGGTATCCGTCGAACCCCATGCCGATGAAATGGGCCTGGCAGGCCATGCCGGCGTAGGAGACGTGGCGGAAGGGCTCGCGGGCGTTCACGTCGGTCAGGTGGACCTCCGCTGCGGGCAGCTGCACCGCCTTCAGCGCGTCCAGTATCGCTACGCTGGTGTGGGTGTAGGCGGCGGGGTTGATGACGATGCCCTGGGTGCCGTCGAAGTACGCCTGCTGGATGCGGTCCACGATGGCGCCCTCGTGATTGGACTGGAAGATTTCCACTTCGGCCCCCAGCTCGTCGGCCCAGCCCCGGATGGCAGCGCACAGGGCCTCGTAGTCCCGGTCGCCGTAGAGGTGCTTTTCCCTTATGCCCAGCATGTTCAAATTGGGCCCGTTAACGATCAACAGCTTCATGGTAAGCCTCCTCCGCCCGCGCCGCGACGATGTCCGGCGCGGCGTCGTTTTCGATGGTAAAGTCCGCCGCCCCGCGATAGTACGGCTCCCGGACGCGCCACATCTCCCGAAGCGCCTCGGGCGACTTGGACAGGGGCCGGCCGTCAAGGGGCAGCGCGTCCAGCGAACGGGTGAGCAGCATCAGCCGCCCGTTCTGGCGCATGGCGCGGACGTTGTCCTCCCGCAGCACCGCGCCGCCGCCGGTGGCGACGATCCGGCCCTTTTCCCTGCAGGCGTCGCAGATCACGTCGTGCTCCAGCGCCCGGAAGGCCGCTTCGCCGTCCTGGGCGAAGATTTCCGGGATCGACTTGCCCGCCCTGCGGACGATCTCTCCGTCCAAATCCACAAGGGGGCGGTTCATGCGCCGGGAAAGCGCCCTGCCGATGCGGCTCTTGCCGCTGCCCGGCATGCCGATGAGTATCAGATTCAGCGCCGCGTCCCGAAGCTGTCGGTAGATGCGCTCCGTCTCCGATTCCGGGATCGCGCGGCCGGTGAACAGCTCCGCGGCCTCCCGGGCCTGGCCCACCAGCATGTACAGCCCGCCCTCAGCGGGGATGCCCCGGGCCTCGGCGTCCAGCACCAGGGCCGTCCTGTCCGGGTTGTAGATCACGTCCAGCACGCCCTCCAGACGGGACAGGCGCGACAGGTCCGCAGCGCTTTGGCCGTTGTTCGGATACATGCCCACCGGCGTGGTGTTTACGAGCACCTGGGCGTCGGCGTGTTCCCGGTACAGGGCGGCGTAGTCCACGGGCCCCCTTCGGGATACGACCACGATCTTGCCCGCGCCAAGCCGCCGACAGGCAGCCCTGGCCGTCAGCGACGTGCCGCCGCTGCCCAGTATGGCGACCTTTTTATCGGCGATTTCCACCCCGGCCCGCCGCGCAAGGGCGATGAAGCCGCCGATGTCGGTGTTGTGGCCGTACAGGCTGCCGTCCTCCCGGACGACGAGGGTGTTCACACAGCCCACTTCACGGGCGGTGTCCGAAAGGGCGTCGCAGTGCTCGAAGGCCAGGCGCTTGTAGGGGATGGTGACGTTCAGCCCCCTAAAGTCCCGGCGCTTCAGAAGCTCGACAAAGGCTTCCTCCGTTCGCTCGTACAGCCGGTAATCGTAGTCGCCCAGCTGGGCGTGTATGGGCACGGAATAGCTGTGCCCCAGCTTCGCGCCGATGAGGCCGTATTGCATGGGAAACTCCTTTCACTGCTCGTCGTAGCACCCCAAGAACGTAAACCGTTCGCAGTGGGCCTCCAGCTCGCCCATCAGGCGGAGGATGTCGGGGTCGGCCACCGAGGCGGTCATGTCGAAGAAGAAGCGGAATTCAAATTCCCTGCCCGGAATGGGACGGCTCTCCAGCTTCAACAGGTTCACTCCGGCGATGGCCAGCCGGGAGACCACGGCGTTCAGCGTGCCGGGCTCGTGGGCCAGGTTCAGCATCAGTGAAATCTTTCGCGCCTGGGGATAGATTTCCATTTTGCGGGAGATGCAGATGAAGCGGGTGTAGTTGTTGGCGGAATCGCTGATGTCGTCCTCGACGACGGCAAGGCCGTAGAGGTCGGCGCAGGCCCGGGAGGCGATGACGGCCAGGTCGTCCCGGTCGCTGTCGGCCACATACTGGGCGGCGACGGCGGTGTTCTCCATCACCGTGGTCTTGATCTCAGGGTGCGCCGCGAGAAAGCGGGAGCACTGGCGCAGCGCCTGCTCGTGGGACACGATCTCCGCAATGGGCGTCGGGCAGGCGGCGTTTTTGCGCATCAGCCGGTGGTCGATGCGCAGCTTCTGGGCCCCGACGATGTAGAAGTGATGGCGCTCCATCAGGTCGTACACCTGGGTGACGGAGCCGGCGGTGCTGTTTTCGATGGGCAATATCCCGTAGCGGCACATGCCCTTCTCAACGGCATTGAACACGCCGTCGAAGCGATCGAAGTAGAGTATGTCGGGGTAGGGGAACAGCCGCTCGCAGGCCTGTTGGCCGTAGGCCCCCTCCGTGCCCTGGCAGGCCACCAGCGCGTGCTCGGGCAGCCTGCGGCCCTCGGTGCCTTCGATGGCGGCGCTGATCTCGTCCACGAGGGGGCTGTGGCGCTCCCACAGCGCGGACTGGTAGCTTCGGCTCAGGTCGAAGATCTGGGCGTAGAGGGCCCTGACGTAGGGGGCGAGTTCGTCGCCCGCGGCGGCGGTCACGCGGTTGACGATGGCCCGTTCCCGGGCGTGATCCCGTATGGGCCGGGCGGATTGCTGCTTGGCCAGGGCCACCTCCCGCGAGCAATCCATGCGCCTTGCGAACAGCTGCACCAGCTCGTCGTCGATGGCGTCGATGCGGTTGCGAATCTCCTGAAGCGCCATGTCTATACCTCCATTATCATGTCCAATACGACGCACGCCACCGCTGCTTCCACCACGGGCACGGCCCTCGGCACGATGCAGGGGTCGTGGCGGCCCTGTATGCAAAGGGGCGCGTCCTCGCTCCGGCTCAGGGACACCGAACGCTGTTGGCGGGCGATGGACGGCGTGGGCTTGAAGGCGACGCGAACCGCCAGGGGCATGCCGCTGGTGATGCCGCCCAGCGCGCCGCCGTGGTTGTTGCCGGCGGTGACGACCCTGCCGTTTGCCATGTGGAAGGGGTCGTTGTGCTGGCTCCCGCGAAGCGCCGCTGCGGCGAAGCCGAGCCCGAATTCCACGCCCCGCACGGCGGGGATGCCGAACAGCGCCCGGGCGATTTGGTTTTCCACGCCGTCGAACATCGGCTCGCCCAGCCCTGCGGGAAGTCCCGTGGCGAAGCATTCCACGACCCCTCCCACAGAATCACCCTCGGCCCGGGCGGCCTCGACGGCCTCGGCCATGCGCCGCGCGGCGTCGGGATCGACGCAGGGCAGTGGGCCGGGGCAAAGGCCGTCCATCGGCGGGTGGGCGAGGTCCACGCGGGCGTCCTGTATGCCGCCGATGCTGTGCACGCGGGCGCGAATCGCCACGCCCTTTTGCTTCAACAGCTGCAATGCCAGCGCACCGGCGAAGCACAGCGGCGCGGTCAGCCGGCCGGAAAACTGCCCGCCGCCCCGGATGTCATTGTGCCCGGCGAACTTCACCGCGGCGGTGTAGTCGGCATGGCCGGGGCGGGGCACGTCCCGCAGGCTGTCATAGTCCCAGCTCCGGGCATCGGCGTTTTGAATCAGCACACACAGCGGCGCGCCGCAGGTCTCGCCCCTGTCGTTCAGCCCCGATACGATCCGGGGCGCGTCCGTCTCCCTGCGGGCGGTGGACAGCGCGCCGCCGGGGGCGCGGCGGGCCATGAAGGCCGATATGAAATCCATGTCGGGAATCACCCCGGCGGGGATGCCCTCGATCACCGCGCCGATCATCGGCGAATGGCTCTGGCCAAAGATCTGCACCCTATAGCGATTGCCCAGCAGGTTCGACATGTATCCTTCCCCCCAGTGCTTCAAAGTCACGGAAAAAGCCCGGATAGGACTTCTCCACCGCCTGCGCGCCGGCGATGCGCACGGGCCTGTCCGAGTGCGCGGCGGCGATGGCGGCGGCCATCACGATGCGATGGTCGTTCGCGCCGTCCACATTGCGCACAGCCTCCGGGCAGGGCTTCGGCGCTCCGCCGTCGATGATAAGGCCGTCCGGTGTGACAGTCGCGTCATGTCCAAGGGCCGCGAGCATGGCCGCAACGCTTTGCAGCCGGTCGCTCTCCTTGAGCCTGAGCCGCGCCGCGCCGGTGACGACGGTTCGCTGCGGCAGACTGGCCGCCGCCACGGCCAGCGCGGGCACCAGATCCGGCACGTGCGTGGCGTCGATCCGCGCCTGTCCCAGCAGCGCCTGTACCGCCCGGTCGCCCTGAACGCTGTCGGGGTCCAGGCCTTCGACGGCGATGTCCGCGCCCATGGCGTTGGCCGCCAGCCAGAAGGCCGCCGCCGACCAGTCGCCCTCGACCCCGGCCTCGCCGGGGGTGCGGCAGCGCTGGCCGCCGGGGACGCGCCAGCCGTCCCCCGTGGGTTCGACGCCCACGCCGAACTGTGCCAGCGCCTGGAGCGTCATATCCACGTAGGCGGCGGAGGCCAGGGGCGTGGTCAGGCGGATCGCGCTGTCCACGCGCAACAGCGGCAGGGCGAACAGCAGCCCGGTGATGTACTGGCTGGACACATCTCCCGGCAGCGTCCATATGCCGCCGGTGATGGGCCCGCACAGGTTCATGGGCAGCAGATCGGCGTCGATGGTCGCGCCGTGGGCGCGCAGCGCCGCGACCAGCGGCCCGTTGGGGCGCTCCGGCAGGCGTCCGCGCCCGGTGAACCGGACGTGCGCGCCCAGCGCCGCCGCCACGGGCAGCAGGAAGCGCAGCGTGGAGCCGCTTTCGCCGCAATCCAGCACAGCCCCGTCGGGGGTACCGGCGATGGGGGTAACGGTCAGCGCGCCGCCATCCCCGTCGATATTCGCGCCCAGCGCCCGCAGGCAGGCAACGGTGGCCTCGATGTCCCGGTTCATGGCGCTGATGGCGACGCGGGTGGGTCCGTCCGCCAGCGCGGCGCAGACCAGCAGCCGGTGCGCGGCGGATTTGGAGGCCGGAACCCTGACCGTTCCCGCCAGAGGCGAGGGTATGACGACGACGTTCACAGCTTCAGCGCCTCCTGCGCGGCGAGCGCCCGTTCAAACCAGGCGGGCAGCTCCGTCACGGGGACCTTTTTAAGGCAGCAGCTTCCGATGCGCACGGGAAGCACCAGCGTGATGTTTGCCCCGGCGCGCTTCTTGTCGGAGAGGGCGGCCCGGGCCAGGGCGGGGGCGTCGTAATCGCAGCGGACGGGCAGGCCGTTGCGGCGCAGGCAATCCGACAGCCGCCGGATCATCGCCCCGGGACAGCCTGCCGCCGAGGCGGCCATCACCATGCCGACGCCCACGGCCTGGCCGTGGAGCACCGTGAACCCCGAAAGCTGCTCGATGGCGTGGCCGAAGGTGTGGCCCAGGTTCAGAAGGGCCCGGTTGCCGGTGTCGAATTCGTCCCCTGCCACCACGTCCCTCTTGTAGGCCACGCAGCGCGCCACGACCTCGTCCACCCGATCCAGCCAGTCGCCGCCTTCCAGCAGGGCGAACAGCTCCGGGTCGTTCAGCACGCCGCACTTGACGGCCTCCGCCGCGCCGTTGGACAGCTGCAGCGGCGGCAGGTCGCGGAGCACATCGGTGTCGGTGATCACCAGGCGGGGCTGGTGGAACGCGCCCACCATGTTCTTGCCGAAGGGCATGTCCACGGCGGTCTTGCCGCCCACCGAGGAATCCACCGCCGCCAGCAGCGTCGTGGGGATCTGCACAAACCGCATGCCCCGCGTGTAGATGGCCGCGGCAAAGCCGGCGATGTCGCCCACCACGCCGCCGCCCAGGGCGACGATCAGGTCGCTCCGGGACAGCCCGTACGCGCCCATCGCGTTCAGTATGTCGGAAAGGGTGCTCAGGTTCTTGCTGGCCTCTCCGGCGGGAAAGGCGAAGCGGCGCGTCTCAAAGCCCGCGTAGGTAAAGCTGATCTGCACCCGGTCGCCGTACAGCCCGTCCACCGTGTCATCGGTGACGATCAGGCACCTGCAGGGCTTCACGACCTTCGCGGTCAGTTCGCCGGACTTGTCGATCAGCCCCTCGCCGATCAGCACGTCGTATTCGGTCGAGGCGTTGACGTGAATCTTGCGCATGGCGTTGACCTCCTTATTCGGCGGGCTGGGCGGTGAAGGACCAGGCGTCCAGGTCCACCCGCGCAAGGCCCTGCTTCCTGGCGATGTCGCGCACGGCCTTCACCAGCGCAGTGCCCACACCCCGGCGGCGGTGGGCCGCGTCCACGCCGAATTCCTCCACATGCAGATAGTTGAGCGGCAGCGTATAGGGACCCTCGGGGCGGCGAACGGCCAGGAACGTTGCAAAGCCTGCCACCGCGCCATCGTCCAGCGCTACCAGGATTTCATAGTCGTCGGAATCAAATTGCGCGTAGACGCGCTGCTGAAGTTCGGCGTTGAAGCCCGGCCGGAAATGGTTGGGCCGACCCTGGACGTGCAGATCGTTCACCGCGCCGCGCAGTTCGTTGACCCGCTCAAGCTCCTCCCGCCGGGCGGGACGCACTTCAATGGACACGAAAACACCTCCTCATCGGTTCCGAGTGCCTCAGTCCAACGCTTCCTTGCATTCCCGCCCCTCCCGCAGCACCGGCATCAGCTTTTGGGGGTCGGCGGAGGCGAGGGCGTCGCGGTACTGGTTGAGGCGCATGATCAGATCGTCCACCGCCGGCAGCAGCAGGTCGTTGTTCTCCAAAAACAGCTCGGTCCACATGACCTCGTTCAACCGGGCCACGCGGGTCATGTCCAGGAAGCTGCCCGCGGAGAAGCCCCTGTGGCTCTTGGCCAGCGGGTTCTTGATGTAAGCGCCGGAGACCACATGGGCAAGCTGGCTGGTGTAGGCGATCATCTGGTCGTGGGCCTCGGGGGTGCAGAAGCGCACCATCTTGAAGCCCGATTCCAGGAAAAAGCGCTTGGCCAGCTCACGGGGCTCAATGCCCACGCTTGCGGCGGGGCAGAGGATCATCGAGGCGTTTTCAAACAGGTTGGCCCGGGCGCTGGCGAAGCCCGAGAACTCCCGGCCCGCCATCGGGTGGCCGCCGATGTAGGTCCAGTCGTGGGTCGCCGCCACCGGCTCCACCTGTTCGCACACGCAGCGCTTCACGCCCGCGCAGTCGATCACCAGCGCCCCGGCGCCGAAGGCGTCGGCATGGCTTGTGATGTAGTCGGCGCACAGCTGGGGGAACAGGCACACCAGCACGATGTCACAGCCGGGCAGCATGTCCTCGGTCAGGGTGTCGTGGATGGCCTCCACCGCCTTGGCCCGCAGCATCACCTGCGGGTCGATGTCGTAGCCGAAAACCGTGTGTTCGGTGTGCTTGCGGATGCTCATGGCCAGCGAACCGCCGATCAGTCCGAGGCCAATAATGCCGATTTTCATGGATACCCCTCCTTTACCGAACCGCGAAGGGCAGCACGTTCTGTATGCCCTTTGCCAGTTCGTCAAATTGCTCCGGCGTCAGGGACTGCTTGCCGTCGCAAAGGGCGTGGGGCGGGTCGTTGTGCACCTCGATGATCAGGCCGTCCGCCCCGGCGACGGTGGCGGCCATCGCCATGGACTTGACCAGATAGGCGTGGCCCGTGCCGTGGCTGGGGTCGACCACCACCGGCAGGTGGGTCAGCCGGCGCAGCACCGGCACGGCGGAGAGATCCAGCGTGTTGCGGGTGTAGGTTTCGAAGGTGCGTATGCCCCGCTCGCACAGTATCACGTTGTTGTTGCCCCCGGCCATGATGTACTCGGCGCTCATCAGCAGCTCCTCCAGCGTGTTGGCGAGGCCCCGCTTCAACAGGATCGTCTTGCGGGTCTGCCCCAGCTCCTTCAAAAGCTCGAAGTTCTGCATGTTCCGCGCGCCCACCTGGATCACGTCCACGTCCTCGAACAGCGGCAGGTGCGCGGCCTCCATGATCTCGGTGACGATGGGCAGTCCCGTGGCCTTCTTGGCCTCGCTCAGCAGCTCCAGCCCCTTTTCGTGCAATCCCTGGAAGGCGTAGGGGGAGGTGCGGGGCTTGAATGCGCCGCCCCGGAGCATGCCCGCGCCGCTGGCCTTCACAGCCTGCGCCACGCTGATGATCTGCTCCCGGTTCTCTACGCTGCACGGCCCCGCGATGATCTGGAAATGGCCGCCGCCGATCTTCGCGTTTCCGCAATCGACGATGGAGTCGTCCTCGTGGAATTTCCGGTTGGCGCTCTTGAAGGGCTCCTGGATGCGCTTGACCGTCTCCACGATGTCCAGCGAAGCGATCAGATCCATGTCCACGCGGCTGGTATCTCCGATCAGGCCGATGATGGTGTGGTTCTGGCCCTTGGAGATGTGCAGCCCGAAGCCATTGCCCTCCAGCCAGTTGGTGAGGTTTTTCACCTGGTTTTCATTGACCTTGTCCTTGAGCAGAATAATCATGGATAACAGCTCCTTTCGGCAGAGGCTAAAATGAAACGGCCCCGCAGTGAGTTTTACTGCAAGGCCGTCATCGGGTTCCCCCTTGAATCTGCGGTACAGCAAAGCCCTCTATCTGCGCGTGCCGATAAAGGTAAAGTAATAATAGCTGTAGGCGCTGCGATTCACGGGCGATACCTCCGAAACGTTTTAATGCTTTAATTGACTGAATTATAAGTGAGATGCCGGACTTTGTCAATGCCGGTTGGAAATTTTAACGCTTTTTCATTTTTCGATGCTGTATGTCGCGCCTGGCGCGGCGGGCAATGTCAGATTATTTCAAATTATTTTAAAGATTTAGTCCGAAGAGATACATTGCCGTATCCGGGGGGAAATGTATAATATATAATAGATGTTCAGTCGGTTTCAGGTGGCCGGGTCAAACCAAATGATACATCGGCAATCGGAATGGACGGGGTGTGGAAGGAGCGTTGTACATGGCGGAGGAAAAGCGATTTACCCGGGCTACCTGGCGGATTATGGAGCAGCTGCTGGAGGTGAACAGCCTCGAGGACGCGCTTTCGGGAAGCCTTGAAATCATCTCCGAAGTCCTGAACAGCGAAGCGGGGGCAATCTGGCTGCTGGACAAAGCCACCGATCGCCTGGCGCCCCTTTTCCATTTCGGGCCTGCGGACGTATCCAACATCACCGTGGAAAACGGCTTGGGCATTGAAGGCGTGGTCACCAGGACGGGAAAATCCATCATCGTGAAGGACGCCGCGAACGATCCGCGATTCGACGGCACGGTTTTCGACGACAATGGTCTGGTGACCAGGACCATGCTCTGCGTGCCGCTGAACAATATGCACGAAGTGATCGGCTGCGTGCAGCTCGTGAACAAAAAGGATCGCAGCGTTTACGACGAGGACGAGCTTCAGCTTTGCGAACACATGGCTGCGCTGGCTGCCATGACCATCGAGGAAAAGGGGCTGCTGGTAGACCTGAGCGAGGAGAAGGAGGTCCTGGCCGTCCTCAGGGACGTGGTCAAGGAGTTTCCCTCCGGCGACAGCATGCTGCGGGTTCTGAAGGGGATCAACCTCGAAATCTACAAGAACGAGTTTGTCATCATACTGGGTGAGTCCGGCTGCGGCAAGACCACCATGATGAACATCATCGGCGGCATGGACTTCCTCTCAGGGGGCACGCTGCAGATCGAGGGGAAGGACTTTTCCCATCCCACGGACGCCGAGTTGACCAAATTCAGGCGAGAATATGTGGGCTTCATTTTTCAGTCGTACAACCTGATGCCCAATCTGACAGCGCTGGAGAACGTGCAGTTCATTGCCGAGCTGGTGAAGTATCCCATGCCCCCGAAGGAGGCCATCGCCAAGGTCAAGCTTTCCGACCGGGAGAACAACTATCCCGGCCAGCTTTCCGGCGGCCAGCAGCAGCGCGTCTCCATTGCGCGCGCCATTGTCAAGAATCCGAAGCTGATCCTCGCGGACGAACCGACGGCAGCGCTGGATTATACCACCAGCATCGAGGTGCTGTCCGTGATCGAGGATATTGTGAAGAACCAGGGCACGACGGTGCTGATGGTCACCCATAACGCCGAGATTGCGAAGATGGCGGATCGGGTGGTCAAGCTGCGAAACGGCAAGGTAGCCAGTATCAAGAAGAACATGCATCCGCTTCACGCGGAAGAATTGGTGTGGTGACAGTCCATGACACGGACGCAATTCAAGGATGCCCTGCGCAATATCTGGAAGCAACTGGTGTCCTATCTTTCCGTCATCGTCATCGCCTTCCTCGGCGTGGCGACTTTCCTGGGCATCAATTATTCCGACGGCGCGCTGCGCATAAACGGCTCCACCATGTATAACGCCGCCAATTACCGGGATCTGGAGCTTATTTCCACCGGCGCCTTTTCCCAGGAGGACCTGAACGCGGTCCTGGACGTGGAGGGGGTCGAGGATGCGGAGCCCGTATGGCAGACCAGCGGGAAGGCTTCCTCCGGGGACATCCGTCAGGATATCGTCGTCATCACCCTCCCGGAACGGGTGAACCGGCCCCAGATGATCGATGGCCGCCTGCCCAGATCGGCGGACGAATGCATGGTCGAACAGAGGCTGGCCACGAGTATGGGCTGGCACATGGGCGATACCGTGGACGCACAGAACGCAAGGGGCGACGCGGCCCAGTTTCTGAAGAACAATCGCTTCACCATTGTTGGCATTGCCAACCATCCGGACCACACCAGTGTGAGCATTCCGGATACCTTCTATGTCATGGTGGAAAAGGACGCCTTTGACATGGAAGCCCTGCAGAACGGCTTTATGAAGATGGAGGTCGTCGTCGACAAGCCTGCGGGCATCGACCGCTTCAGCAGCCAATATGAAGCGGTTGTGGTCGCGGTGTCCTCGCGGCTGGAGGAGGTGGGCGTCCGGCGCGCGTCTGTCCGGGACGAGGCAATCAAGGGCGAGGCGCAATCCAGGCTGGACGACGCCCAGGCCAAGCTGGACGACGCCTACGATCAGCTTCAAAAGGCCCGCTCCCAGTTGGACGAGGGCTGGAACAAGCTGGAGGAGGGCGACAGGCAGATCGGGGAAAACGAGGCAAAGCTGGCCGAAGGGCAGAGCCAGCTGATGGACTCTCAGGAAGAACTGATGGCCGGCCGGGATAAGCTGGCCGAGGTCGAGGTCAAGCTGGCCAAGGCCGAGGTCGAACTGAGCACGGGAAAGACCGTGCTGCAAACCACCCGGAAGCAGTTGAACGACGGGCGTCAGATGCTGGTCGATTCCTGGAATATAAAGGAGGACGCCATTGAAGGCCTTCGCAACGGGCTTCGTTCCGCGTTGGGCAAGGCGGGGGACGATATTTCATGGGCTTCCCGCAGGAAGGCGGACATCGGCAACCGCCGCCTTTCCGCAAAGGATGTTTACCTCACGAAATCCTTCAAGATCGACCTCAGAAAATCCCTGAAGTCCAATATCCGCGCTTTTCTTGACTCCGGCATCCTTTCGGACAGTGAGTTGGTCGCGCTGTACCTGGCATTGAATGGGGGCGTGCACTGATGCGTTTCTGCAAAGCCCTGCCCCTGCTCGTCAGCCTGCTCCTTGCGGCGCTCCTGCTGCATTTGACTGCGTCGACGGCTGCCGTTGCCGCAGCCCGGAATGGGCGGGATGTGACCCTGGAACCGGAAATCGACATGGAGCTGGAGACTGAGGAGGTGCCGGATTCCGGCCTGAAGCTGGATGAGGGCATAGAGCTGGATGATATCGCGGATCCGCAGAGCAGCATCATCGATTTGGACGTCATCGCTGATCTGGAGCACCTTCTGGAGCCGATGCCCGAAACTGAGGTTGAGCCCGAATACAACATGGACGCCATCAAGGCGTATCTCGCCGCCTACCTGAGCTCGAACGAGACCGGCTACCGAAATTTGCAAACCCTGGCGGCGGCGTGGGACAAGAAGCACAAGGAATATCTGGAGAGCGAACAGAAGTATCGCGAGGGCGTTTCCAGGTACAGGGAGGGCCGCAAGGCCTACAAGGCCGGCCTGGCGGAATACCAGGCGGGCAAGGAAAAATATGAGGAAGGACTGAAGCAGTACACGGAGGGCGCCGAGGCCTTCAGGGAAGGCACCGCCCAGCTGAACGACGCAAAGCAGCAGCGGGATGAGGGCAGGACGGAGCTTCAGGAGGGGGAGAGCAAGTACGCGGAGAACCTCGCAAAGTACGAGGACGGCGTACAAAAGCAGAGCGAGGCCAGGAACCAGGTGGAAAAGCTGCCGGAGAGCCGGTGGATTATCATGAACTGCCGGGGAAATTCCAGCTACGTACAGCTGCTCCTGGGCAGCAGCAACCTCACCAGCCTGGAAATGACCTTCGCGCTGATGTTCGTGATGGTCGGCGCGCTGGTCATCTACGCGACCATCAGCAAGATGATCGACGAGCAGCGGAACCTGGTGGGCGCGGGCAAGGCCCTCGGCCTGTTCAACCGGGAGATATTCGCCAAGTACCTGATGTTCGGCATGAGCGGCACGATCCTGGGAACCGTCCTGGGCATACTGACGGCGCGCTTCGTGATGGAGGTCTATGTCCTGAAGAACGCCAGCGCCTATTACACCTTCGACACGACGAAGCCGGCGCTGATCCTCGCGCCGACGATCGTTTCGCTGGTGGCGGGCGGGCTGTTGTCGCTGTCGGCAACCTGGTTTGCCTGCACGAAGCTGATGCGCTCTACAGCCATCCAGCTGATGCAGCCAAAGGTGCCGCCCAGCAGGAAGAAGGCCGCGAGCGGCAAGCACGTGCTGTCGCTGTATACCAGGCTCATACTGCTGAACGTCCGGTCCGATCTCAGGCGCGTCATCGTGACGATCGTGAGCGTGGCGGGCTGCTGCGCGCTGGTCGTCATAGGGTTCACGCTGAAATCCGCGGTGGAGGGCGCCCTGCAGAAGCAGTACGACAAAGTGGTGAATTACGACGGACGCATCAAATACAACACCGAAACCGCCGAGGACGCCGCGGTCCAAATCAGGCAGCTCCTGGATCGCGAAGGGATCGAGTATACGGATTTTTACGACGGGGTGGTGACCTTCAGGATCCGGGATATCCTGGTGGGCGAGCTGCTCTGCGGCGACATCGACCGGATCAGGGACTTCTATCACCTGCTGGACTGGAAGACGGACGCGCCCCTGGCGGCTACGGACGACGGCATACTGATACAGAAGCGCACAGCCGAAAGCTATGACCTGGGGGTGGGGAGCGAATTGGAGCTCACCCTCGGCATCAACAAGAGGGCCAGGGTGCGGGTGGCCGGAATCTTCGACAACTACATCGGCCGCGTCATGGTGATGAGCCGGGAATACTACAGCAGGGTCTTTGAAGAGGATTGCGTGAACAACCAGTTTTACATCCGCCTGAACGGCGCGGATGAGGCAAAGCTGCAGGAGGCGCTGGCCGGGATCGACGGCTACGAGAGCTATGGTCGGTCCGATTCCGACAAGGCCCTGTTTGCCTCGACCTCCACGCTGGTCGTTGCCATCGTCGGGCTGTTCATCTTCATGGCGGCGGTCATGGCCGGCGTGGTACTTACGAACCTCACCAATACCTACATCCTCCAGAAAAAGCGGGAGCTGACCATCATGCGCATCAATGGCTTCACCGTCAAGGAGGTCATCGGCTATGTCACGCGGGAGACGGTGTTTACGACGGTCAACGGCACGGTTTTCGGCATCGTCATGGGCGCGGTGATCGCCTATAGGATCACCCGCGCGCTGGAGACGGCCTTTGTCCAGTACAATCGCAGCGTCAGTCCGTTGGCGTGGGTTTACGGCGCGGTGATCACGGTGTTCTTTACGGTTGTCATCAACGTCATCGTGCTGCGTCAGGTCAGGAACCTGAAGCTCACGGACATCACCTGAGCCAAATTCGGGCTGCGATTCGCATTGTCCCCCTGATATCGGGCCATCGTCCGCCGTTCGCGGGGGCGTCTCGAAGGGGGACGTATTTCCCTTTGACGGCTGACAGGCAGCCACAGGCCGGGTCGCAGCATACACAGATCAGCGGGAGGAATACGCGATGTTTGGAAGAAGACCTGACGGAAGGCGGATCAAGGGAATCGATCCGATTATGCGGATTACCCCCTATGTCATGCCGATGCGCTGCGATGCCCAGGTGTTTCTGAAGCACAGGGCGGACCTTGAGGTGCTCCACGATTACGTTCGGCGGCAGAGGCTGGAAAAGGGCGAACAGATTTCCTACATGCAGATCATCGTCGCCGCCTATGTGCGAGCCGTCAGCCGCAATCCCCAGGTCAACCGCTTCATCATGAACAAGCAGCTGTTCGCCCGGAACAACTGCTCGTGCGCCTTTACGATTCTGAAGGACCCCCACGATATCGAAAAGGGCGAAGCCGTGGTGAAGATCAGGTTTGACCTGACCGACACGATCTACGATGTGCGCGACCGCATGGAGGCCGCCATCGCGGCCAACAGGATCGACCAGCCGCCGGGATTTGTCGAGAAGCTGGTCAACGGCCTCTTTGCCTTTCCGGGGCTGGCCACCGTCGCCGTGGCGCTGGTCGGCCTGCTGGACCGGTATGGCATCGCGCCTGCGGTCCTGATGGAGGAGCTGCCCTTTTATGTGGGCATGTACATCACCAATGTGGCGTCGCTGAAGGTACAGGATGTCAACCATCATCTGTACAACTGGGGCAATGTGGGCATATTTATCGGCATGGGCCTGGAGAAGCGCAGCGCCGTGGTCGAGCAGGGCCAGACGCGCATGAAGCGCTTTCTCCCCCTCGGCGCCACCATTGACGAGCGCGTCTGCTCCGGTGCCTATTATGCCCGCTTCCTGAGGGACATAAGACACTATCTGAAGCATCCGGAGCTGCTGGAGCTGCCGCCGGACGAGGTTTGCTTCGACCAGGATTGCGAATACCACGAACCCAAGCCCCAGCGCCCGGCCGCCTCCAAACAGAACGCATGAGCCGGGCGATGCCCCGGTATGAAGACAATGAGAGATTTGACCTGGTACGTCTATCGCACATGCTGCGCCCTGATACGGCGGTTGTTTCCGGCGCCGGAGTTTTCCGGCCTGGAGAACCTTCCGCAGGGGCGTCCCTGCATCGTCGTGGGCAATCATGCCCACGCCTACGGCCCGTTCTATGCGGAGCTGTACCTTCCATTTCCTCGGGCGACCTGGTGTATCGCGGAGATGATGGATTTGAAGGCGATGCCCGATTACGCCTTTCAGGATTTTTGGTCAAAGAAGCCGGGCTGGTGCCGCTGGTTTTACCGGCTCCTTTCCTATGCGATTGCGCCCCTGTGCGTCAGCGTGCTGAAAAACGCCCACTGCGTCGGCGTCTACAAGGACAACCGCGTCATGACCACGATGCGCGAATCGCTGAAGCGGATGAAGGCGGGCGAAAACATCGTCATTTTCCCGGAGCATGAGGTCCCCCACAACGCCATCGTCTGGGATTTCCAGGAGGGCTTCGTCAACCTGGCGTCGCTGTATGCGCGGCAGACGGGCGAGACCGTGGCGCTCGTGCCCATGTACATCGCGCCGAGGCTGCGCAGGGTGTGCTTCGGCAGCCCCGTCGCCTTTAACCCCGCTGCCGACCTCAGGGCGGAGAACCATCGCGTCTGCCAGGCGCTGATGGACGCCATCACGGGGCTGGCGCTCGCGCTGCCGCCCCATGTGGTCGTGCCGTACCCGAACCTGCCGAAGAACCGGTTCCCCTCGACAGAATCCATGGAAAGGACATCCGCCGGGAAATGAGCAATGAAAAAAACTGTTGTCGATTATCGGGAATTTCGTCTTTCCCGGCTGAATGAACCCCGCTTTGCCCACCTCAGGCTGCTGGGGGGATGGATCGTCTACCTTGTGCTCTACTTCATTACGGAAAACCTGATTCCGGTGGAGCGCTGCCACGTCATCCACTGCGCCCTGGACGATGTGATTCCCTTCAACGAGGGATTTCTGGTTTTCTACTGCTATTGGTATTTCCTCCTGGCGGGATCGCTGCTGTATTTTTTGCTGTACGACGTCCTGAGCTTCAAGCGCCTGCAAATCTACATCATGATCACCCAGGCCGTGGCGATGGCGACGTATATCATCTATCCCAGCGTACAGCTCCTGCGCCCCGATACCTTCGCGCGGGACAACCTCCTGACCCGTCTGGCGGCGTTCATCTATGCCTTTGATACCCCCACCGGGGTGTGCCCGTCCCTGCACGTGGGCTATTCCCTGGGAATCGCCTCCGTCTGGTGCCACAGGCGGGGCAGCAGTCTGGCCTGGAAGTGTCTTATGATCTTCTCCGCCGTGGCGATTTCCCTTTCCACCGCCTTCGTCAAGCAGCATTCCGTCGTGGACATATTTGCCGCGCTGCCCGTGGGGCTGCTCGCCGAGTACCTGGTGTTCGGCCCCACGCGGTTGAAACGCTGGATCGAGGGCGGCAGCGTGGAACCCGGATGACGCAGGCCCTGAAACGCCTGCCATCAGATGCCCGTTTCATGCCGTCGGGATTTGGCGAGGCTGAAAAGCACAGGAAGGACCGCACATTGCGACATGCGCATTGTGCGGTCCTTCTTGCATTTCTGCCCTGCTATTCGTGTTACCGCGAGGCCCCGTGCGGCGCGTTTATTTTTTCGACAATCTTCCTCGCCACCGATTCCGCCGCGTGCCCGGTCTCGTTTGCGCCGAAGAAATCCAGCACCGCCTTGCAATTGCCGGGGCCGTCGATGGGCTCGGAGAGGCGCGCAAGGAGCTCATCCTCGCTGTGGACGACGATCAACGGCGACTTGTCCGGGTCGAAGTACATGCCCCGCTCGGCGTTGTAATCGACCGTGTCCGGCTGGAAGTAGATCACAGGCCGGTTCAGCAGCATGAAATCGCCGCCGATGGAGGAATAGTCGGTGATCAGCAGGTCGGTGATCAGCAGCAGCTCCGTGGCTTCGGGCCAGGCGCTTACGTCCATCTGGGCGTCGGAGTGAATGCCCCGCGAGTCGATGTGCCCCCGGGTGATGCAGAGCCAGCGCTCGCCGGTGGCCGCTTCCAGCGTTTCGCGCACCCTTTCAAGGCTCAGCGTGGCGTTTTGCACCGAGCCGCTGGAGCTTGTGCGGAACGTGGGCGCGTACATCAGCACGTGCAGGCTCTCGCCTATGCCCAGGGCCTGGCGAACGCGCCGGGCGACCTCGGGCGGGTTCGCCACCAGCAGGTCGTTGCGGGGATAGCCGACCTCCAGTATCTCGCCCTTCACGGCAAAGCCGCTGCGGTACACGTCGCTGCCGAAGCGGGAGCCGGACACGGCCAGATCGATGCGCTTGCTCTCGTTCAGGAAGTTGCGGTTGTGAGGCTCCAGATCCAGGCGCACCTTTTTGAAGCCACGGTCGCCGTGCCAGGTCTGTATGTAATACTGATCCGGGAACTTCTTCACCCAGGTCTTCATGCCGGCGTTGGTGACGATGACCCCGGATGTGGCCATTTCCCGCATCATGGCGAGGCCGTTCCGCGGTATCCTGACCACATAATCCGGGATGTCCGGCGCGGCCATGCCCTTGCCGCTCAGCCGGAAAAGTATTTTGGCGTCGGGGGCGAGGGCGTGCAGCGCCTCGGCCACGGCACGGGGATTGTCGTTGTACAGCAGGCCGTCGTAGCTGCTGAAGAACACCTTGCGCCCGTCCACGCCGTAGAGCCTGTGACAGAGCCGCATCCAGCCGCTGTAAAGGGGGTCGGAGGTGTGCTTCAGGGTATTCAGCACGGTAAACAGCGCCCTGTTGCGCTTGAGCCGCGCCTTCAGGGAGGGCTTCGCCGCGCCTTGTACGGCAGGGGCGGCTTCCGGGGCCTCCGCAGGCACGGGGATCATGTATATGCCCCGGCGTCCCTCGTGGGTGGAATCGATGCAGACGGCGTCGCCCCGCCGGTTCCAGCGGGGATGCAGGTCGCACCGACAGTCGCCCACGTACTTCAGCGGCGCATGGACCCGGGCCAACCGCTGGACGCGGTTGGCCTCGTCGGCGCAGACGAACACGCTGGACAGCCGCGCCCGGTTGGGGTAGCTGTCGGTGACGACGCGGCTGCCGTCGGGGCTGTAGCTGCAATGGCCGTCCGTGCGCAGCTCGGGCCAGAGCAGGCGGTACTCGGGGCTTTTGTCCCGCATCAGATAGTAATGGTCGCCGGTGGCCCGCTTGCGCAGGAAGGACAATATGTGCCCGTTGTCCTTCCAGAAGCTGTGGGAGGCGAAATCGTCGTCGCTGAGGTTGTACATATCCGTGCCGTCGCTGCCCACGGTGACCAGCCGGGTGTGCTTGCGGCCCTTTTGGAACCAGCGGTGCAGCACCATGAAGCGGCTGCCGTCGGGGGAGAGCATCAGGTGGTTGATCTTGTGCTCCGCGCCCTCCATGCGCGCGTCGGGCTCGAAGGCGGCGAAGTCGGTGTATTTCAGGAGGGGGGTCACCTGACCGTCGTCAAGGGACATCCGCCAGATGCAGGGGGCGTCGGGACAGGGGTCGCCGGCGGTGGCGTCCGGCAGGTTGGAATAGCCGTAGCCGGGGCGCAGCCGGTGCAGGCGGGAGAAATCCAGCGACAGGGCGAAGCTGCCGTCCTTGGCCACGTCGTACACCGGCAGGGGCAGGACCTTGACCTCGGCCATGGCCTGGGTGTCATAGATGACCGAGCAGTAGCGGCCCTCCCGGAAGTCGTTGAAGATGATATGGCGCCTGAAATCCGGCCCCAGCCACTGGGCCATGCAGCCCTGCTGCACGTTCCATGCGTGAACCGTGGCGATCACCCGGGGCGCTTCATTGCCGTTGGGGTCGATCAACACCAGCTCGCCCGCCTCCTTCGGCGCGGGGGATTTGGTGGTTTGCCGCACCCGCAGTGCGATGATGCGCGCGCCGTCGGCGTCCCAGGGGCACTTGTCGTAGTAGCCGAAGAAGTACTCCATGCCGTCGTCCGGCGTCAGTCGCACGATGTCGCCCTCTGATTTTATCTTATTCCCGGACAGCGCGTAGCCCACGTACTGGTAGACCCGCTTCCCTGCGGTTTTGACGAAGGGAAACGGCTCCAGAATGCGTTTGGCCCTGCTTTCAATGTCGTTCAGATTCATAAAAAACCTCTTTTGGTCAGTGAGGCGTCACATGTCATGGATGTTGGCTGCCGAACGCCTCATCGATTTCCTTGATCGCTCCGTCCAGCCAGGCCAGCGATTCGGCCCGATACCGCTCCCGCAGCGCATCCACCCTTTCCCAGTCGATGGGCGCGGCGCGCCTGAAGGCGTCCACATGGATGAAGCGGTCGGCAAGCCCGAATTTTTCGCACAGATCCCGGTACTTGCGGCCGCCCTTGCCGTGCTCCATGGCGTAGAACTCCCGGTGATACAGTATGGACAGGCACGTGCCGTGCAATGAATTGGAGAACACGGCCTCGGCGTTTCGCAGCAGGGACAGGAACTGTTCGATGCCTGCGGCGGTATAGGTCCTGTGATTCAGCTTGTGGTGGGTGAATATGGAGACCTCCACCACCTTCAAGCCGTGCGCCCGGGCGTAGTCCTCCACGCAGCGCAGCATGTAGGGGTCGGGGTTGACGGTGTAGTAGGCCAACAGGTATTTGCCGCGCACCAGCCGCGGGGCGGTGATGGGGTCGAAGTCGGCGGGCCTGGCCAGCAGCACCGGGTCCACCACGTCCATCACGGGCTTGTCCGTCAATTCGCGCACGATGGCGCTGGCATAGCGCTCCCGCATGGAGATGTATTCCGGCAGCTTGAGCAGCTCGCGCAGTTCCTCCCGCTGATCGGGGGTGAGCCTGGCTTCGCCCATGCTGGCGGAATAGGCGACCTTCGGGATGGCGCGCATGCCCGAGGGCGCGCCGAAGAAGACCGGGTCGAAGCTGCCCTTGAAGTAGTTCGGCGACCAGATGACGTCGCTCTCGAAAAAGATGAGGTCGTAGGGAAGCGCCGTCTTCTCCAGCGTTTCGCGTTCATAGCAGCGGTCGGAGACCTTAAGCTGCTCCTTGAAAAAGCGCTGGAAGCGCCTGTAGCGCAGCACGAAGCCCGGCGTGATCAGCAGCGCGCCGAGCAGCTTGGCCGGGCTTTTGCGCTTCTGGCGGATAAAGTGGGTCCAGGGGTTGAACTGCCGCTTGGCGTCGGGCAGATAATCCAGGATTTCGCATTTTTCCAAATCCCCGCGCCGCGCCATCAGCCGCTGAAACATCCAACTGTGCAGCACTGCGCCGTAGTTCAGCCGTCCGGTGTGCAGGTTGATGCTGACGATTCCCGCTTTCAAACCCATGTTTTTCTTCCCCGTTTATCACATATTGATTGATATTATAGCTGTATTTGCTCACGCCGTCAAGCAGGGAAGCGCTAAGGAAGCGCCGCACAACACCTGTGTTGCCATCCGCCCGCAGGATGAATGGGCGCGGCTTTTTTTCGGTCCCGTGAATGGAAAACCCGCGCCCTTGCAAACGGCGTGGTTTTGTCGTATAATGTATTATACAGTTCAGCACCGCCTGCGGGCGACATGAGAGGAAGAACGATGAAGCTGTCGCGCCTGTCCCACTTTACCAGCCTGTACCGCTACGGCCTGGTGCGCTTCACGCGCCTTGTTCGGGGTATCGACCCGGAAAAGGCGGTGTTTTGCTGCTTCCAGGGAACGGCCTACGGCGACAATCCCCGCTGTATCAGCGAAGCGCTGCACCGGAAGCGGCCCGGAACGAAGATCGTGTGGCTGTTGACGGACGAGGCGGCGGCGCGGCTGAGGCATGTATTGCCGGACTACGTGAAGCCCGTGGCCTACAAGAGCCGTGAGGCCTATATCGAGCTGGCGACCGCGCGGGTTTTGGTGGACAACGCCACCCAGGACCGCTATCTGACGCTGGCGAAGGGTCGGCAGTTCTACATACAGACCTGGCACGGCGACCGGGCGATCAAGAAGATCTGTTACGATCTGAACCTGCCCGGGGACAGCAGGCGCGTGGAGGAGAAGTGCGCCCGGGTGCTGACGGGTTCGACCTTCGGCGAGGGGATGTATCGCACGGCCTTCCGCTACCGGGGCGAATACATCAGGGCGGGCTCGCCGCGCAACGACCTGCTCGTGCGGGGCGACTCGGCCCTGGCCCGGGCCGTGCGTGAAAGGCTCGGCGTCGCGCCGGGCACGAGGCTGCTGCTGTACGCGCCTACCTATCGGGAGAAGCGGGACGTGATTCCCAAAAGCGCCCAGATGGACATGGATCGGACGCTGCGCTGTCTGGAGCAAAAGACCGGTGAACGGTGGATGTGCCTGTTCCGCGCCCATTACCTTTCCGCAGGCATCGACCTTGAGGCGGTGAAGGGCAGGATCGTGGACGCCACGGCATACCCGGACATGGCCGAGCTGCTGCTGGTCGCGGACATGGTGCTGACCGATTATTCCTCCTGCGCGCTGGATTTCATCGTGATGGACCGGCCCGCCCTGTTCTATATACCGGACTGGGACAATTACGTGGCCAACCGGGGCGTCTATTTCGACGTGCGGCAAAGCCCGCTGATGACGGCGGACAACCAGGAGGACCTCGAGGCGCTGATCGAGGGCCTCACCCCTGAAAAGGTCCGGGAGAACTGCGCCGCCATACGGGATTACTTCGGCTATTATGAGACGGGCCATGCCACGGACGCGGCCTGTGACTACATCGTCGAGCGCCTGGGCCGGCGGGACAGCATGCCCGACTGACCTGAGGCGCCGTTTTACACCCCGGCGCTTGACACTTATATGGGTTTGTTCTATGCTTAATGAATATGAGAAAACGGCGCGCCGGTCGCGGCCGCGTTGAGAGGAGACGCTGAATTTGTCCGAATATCCCCTTTCCTATTATCTGGCCAATATCGTTCGCAGGGCGGTGCTGTTCGCCACCCGGACGACGAAGGGCATCGACCCCAACAAGGTGGTGTTCAGCTGCTTCGGAGGGCGCTCCTACGGGGACAACACCCGCGTCATCTCCGAACGGCTGCACGAGCGCTGCCCCGACGCGAAGATCGTCTGGCAGTTCAGCAGGGACAACCTTGCGCGGCTGAGCAGGGAAGTGCCGGATTATGTAAAATCGGTGGAATACCGAAGCCTCGAGGCCGTGCGCGAATTTGCCACCGCACGGGTGTGGGTGGACAACTTCGCCAAGGGGCATTATCTGCGCCTGGCGAAGGGAAGACAGTATTACATACAGACCTGGCACGGCGACCGGGCGATCAAGAAGATCGGATACGATGAAAACAAGCCGAGCCAGAGGCGGCTGGAGGAAAAGTGCTCGCGGATCACCACCGCTTCGACTTTCGGGGAAAGGATGTATCGCACGGCCTTCGCCTACAGGGGCGAGTACATCAAGGCGGGGTCGCCCCGAAACGACCTGCTGGTGGCGGAAGACCCGGCGGAACGGGCGCGAATCCGGCGGGGGCTGGACATTCCGGAGGGCATCGGCCTGCTGCTGTACGCGCCCACCTATCGGGAAAAGAAGGAGATGATCCCCAAGGCGGTCCAGATGGATCTGGGCCGGACGCTGGACTGCCTGGAAAAAAAGACCGGCAAGACCTGGAAGTGCCTGTTCCGCGCCCATTACCTTTCCGCAGGCATCGACCTGGAGGCGGTGAAGGGCCGCACCGTGGATGTCACCGAGTACCCGGACATGACGGAGCTGCTGCTGGCGGCGGACATGGTGCTGACGGATTACTCCTCCTGCGCGCTGGATTATATCGTGATGGATCGGCCCGCCCTGTTCTATATTCCGGACTGGGACAATTACGTGGCCACCCGGGGCGTCTATTTCGACGTGCGGGAAAGCCCGCTGATGACGGCGGACAATCAGGAGACACTCGAGGCGCTGATCGAGGGCCTTACGCCGGAAAAGGTCAAACAGAACTGCGCCGCCATACGGGATTACTTCGGCTACTACGAGACCGGCCGCGCTACGGACGCGGTCTGCGATTACATACTGGAACGGCTGGGCAACCTTGACCGGCTGCCGGAATGACGCGAAGGAGGGTGAGGGCATGAATGTCGCAATCATCATCGCCGGGGGCGTGGGCAGCCGCATGGGTCTGGACATTCCCAAGCAGTTCGTCCACATCTACGGCAAGCCGGTGATCATCTATACGCTGGAGGGCTTCCAGCGCCATCCCGAAATCGACGCCATCGAGGTGGTCTGTCTCTCCGGCTGGGAGGACACCCTGCGGGAGTATGCCCGTCAGTACGATATTGCAAAGCTGAAGTGGGTTGTCACCGGCGGGGCGACGGGCCAGGAATCCATACGCAACGGCGTCTACAATTTGGAGGGCGTCCTGGAGGACGACGACATCGCCATCATCCACGACGGCATACGCCCCATGGTGGATTCCAGCGTGCTTTCGGACATCCTGCGGGTTTGCCGGCTGCGGGGCAACGGCGTGACCTCCACGCCCTACAACGACCAGACCTTCCGCATACAGGACGATTTTTCCACCCGGGAGTACATACCCCGGGAGACGCTGCGCAAGGTCGCCACGCCCCAGGCATACAGGTACGGCCTGCTGCTGCGCGCCTACCGCAGGGCCTTTGCCGAGGGCATCGGCATATACGGCTCCTCCTACACCAACACCATGATGGTGGATCTGGGCGAAACGCTGTATTTGGCGGCGGGCTCTGACAAGAACATCAAGCTGACCTGCAAGGACGACCTGGAGCTGTTCAAGGCGTTTCTGCGCATGGAAAGCGACTGACGGGGTGAGACGGGTATGCTCAACCGGGATTTTTATGCCCATATGCTGCGCGAGGCCTGCGACGGCGCTGTGAACCCTGACGCGCTGAAGGGCGCGCGGGTGCTGGTCACCGGGGCGACGGGCATGATCGGCTCGGCCCTGGTGGACGCGCTGCTGTATATGAACGCGGCGCGGGGGATGGGCTTTAAAATCTATGCTGCCGGGCGCAGTGAAGCGAGTGTGCGCGGGCGCTTTGGAAGCGCGGCGGACGATCCCCGCTTTCATTACGTGCCCTACGACGCCACGAAGTCCTTGTCCCTGGATTTCGAGGCCGACTGCGTCGTCCACGCCGCCACCAGCGCCCATCCGCTGGCCTATGCCACCGATCCCGTGGGGATCATGCAGGCGAACGTCGTCGGCGCGATGAACCTGCTGGAGGCGCTGCGAAGCTGGGGACACGGGCGGTTTCTGCTGCTGTCCACCGGGGAGATTTACGGCGAGAACCCGACGCTGCCGGAGGGCTTTTCAGAGACGGACTCGGGCGTGATCGACGCCATGAAGCCCCGCGCCTGCTATCCCGAGGGCAAGCGGGCGGCGGAGACGCTCTGCGCCTGCTACGCCGCGCAGTACGGCGTGGACGCGCTGGTGGCGCGGCTGTGCCACGTCTACGGGCCCACGTTCACGGCGACCAACAGTCGGGCGGACGCCCAGTTTTTGCGCAACGCCCTGGCGGGGCGGGACATCGTAATGAAGAGCCAGGGCAGCCAGGTGCGCTCCTGGTGCTGCGTCGCCGACGCCGTCCGGGCGCTGCTGACGCTGCTGGCAGTGGGCGAGCGGGGGCAGGCCTACAACGTGGCCAACCGGCGCTCCGTGGCGTCCATTCGGGAATACGCCGGGACGCTGGCGGACATCGCGGGGGTGAAGCTGGTCTTCGAGCTACCCCCAGAGCTTGAAAAGGCGGGCTACACCCGGATCAGCCGGGCGGTGCTGAACCCCTCGAAGCTGGAGGGGCTGGGCTGGCAGGCGCGCTATGACCTTCGGGCGGGACTTGAGGAGACCTTCAAATGCTGCATGAACATGAAGTGACGGGCCGGAAGACGAGGCCGAGCACCGGGAACAGGGACCGGTCGCCCGGGCCGAGGTCAAAAAAGAAGAAGCGCGGCGGGATTTGGCTTGACCGCAGAATGGCCCTCGCACTGGCGGTGGCCCTTGTGGCGGCCTCCTTCGGCGCGGGCTGGTTTTTCGGGGTGCAGTCCACCCGGTACCACGGCAAGATACTGCTGGTGAACGAGAGCCACCGGCTTCCGGCGGACTATGTGCCCGAGGGCCTGGTGAACCTGTACACCCAGCGCCATTCCTTCCGGATGGCCAGCAGTGAAATCTACCTGACCCGGCAGACCTACGAGGCGATGGAAAAGATGTTCCACGCCGCCGAGCAGGCGAACATGAACGGCTACATCGTCACCAGCGGCTACCGCAGCTATCAGCGGCAACAGGAGGTCTACGCCCAGAGCGAACCGGGCAAGGCTCAGCAGCCGGGGGCCAGCGAGCACCAGACCGGCCTGGCCTTCGATGTGACCGTGGAGACCAACGACGGCTTCGAGAGCACGCCCCAATACGGCTGGCTGATGGAGCACGCCCACGAATACGGCTTCATACAGCGCTACCCCGCCAACAAGGCCGATGTCACCGGCATCAGCTACGAGCCCTGGCACTACCGCTACGTGGGCGTGGACGCCGCGACCCGCATGCACCGCAGCGGCCAGACGCTGGAGGAGTTTCTGGCGGGGAATTGACCGAAGGCTGACGGAGGGAGTCGGCACCCCTCAACTTTCCGTGATGCGCAAAACGGGGCTGTCTCAAAATGACATGAAGAGGTCAATTTGAGGCAGCCCCTTCATTATACGAGTAATGCATACGAAGAGACGAAAAAAGGCAGTGAAAG
>CACYZW010000036.1 GCA_902778995.1 uncultured Eubacteriales bacterium | reverse complement strand
GTCGCCCTTGCGCTGCGGGCCGTCCAGGATCATCTGGTCGCCGGTGTAGGCGTGGATGGTGCACATGATGCCGCTCTCGATGGCCCAGCCGTCGTTCAGGGCCTTGGCCATGGGCGCCAGGCAGTTGGTGGTGCAGGAAGCGGCGGAGATGATGGTATCTTCGGGCTTCAGGGTGTTGTGGTTCACGTTGTAAACGATGGTAGGCAGGTCATTGCCGGCCGGCGCGGAGATGACGACCTTGCGGGCGCCCGCGTCGATGTGGGCCTGAGACTTGGCCTTGCTGGTGTAGAAGCCGGTGCACTCCAGAACGACGTCAACCTTCAGCGCGCCCCAGGGGCAATCCTTGGCGTCCTTCTCGGCATAGATGCGGATCTCGTGGCCGTCCACGATGATGGAATTCTCGGTGGCTTCGACCTTGTGATCGTTGGCATAGTTGCCCTGGGTGGAGTCATACTTCAACAGGTGCGCCAGCATCTTGGGGGTGGTCAGGTCGTTGATGGCGACGATTTCATAGCCCTCAGCGCCGAACATCTGACGGAAAGCCAGGCGGCCGATACGACCGAAACCATTAATAGCAACTTTAACAGCCATTGGAATCTACCTCCTAAAAATGATCATGTTGCAAGTGCGCCGCGCATGCGGCTACACCTATAACTACATATACATTTTACCCCATCCACAGGGGGATGAAAAGCCCGTTTGTGTAAAAATCACACTTTATTAATATTTATGGGCGCTCAATCCAGCGCGATGTCCCTGTAGAAGGATGTGCCGTCCAGCTTCTCGTTCACGCCCAGGGCCTCCAGCACGGTGGCGGAGACATCGGCGAAGCTCTTGCGCTGGCCCAGGTTCACGCCCTCTTCCACGCCCAGGCCCCACACCAGCAGCGGCACGCGCTCGCGGGTGTGATCGGTGTGGGCGGTAAAGGTCGGGTCGCAGCCGTGGTCGGCGGTGATGATCAGCAGGCCGTCCTCGCCCAGATTGCGCATGATCTCGGGCAGTCGCTGGTCAAACTTTTCCAGGCATCGGACGAAGCCCTCCACGTCGCGGCGGTGGCCGAAGAGCATGTCGGAATCCACCAGATTCACGAACATCAGGCCCTTCCAGCGGTCCTTTTTCAGGTATTCGATGGTGGTGTCCACGCAGCTCTTGTTGCCGGTAGTGTGGTTGGACTGGGTGATGCCCCGGTGGTTGAAGATGTCCTCGATCTTGCCCACGGCCAGCACGTCGTAGCCCGCGCTCTTCACAGCGTCCAGCATCGTGCGCCCGGTGGGGTCCACCGAGAAGTCGCGCCGGTTGGCCGTGCGAACGAAATGACCGACCTCGCCCTCGAAGGGACGGGCGATCACGCGGCCCACGTTATGCTCGCCCTTGAGGATGCGGCGGGCGGCGCGGCACATGTCCCACAGCGTCATGGGCGGCACCACGGCCTCGTGGGCGGCCACCTGGAAGACGCTGTCGGCGGAGGTGTAGACGATCAGCTTGCCGGTGCGCAGGTGCTCGGCCCCCAGCTCCTCGATGATGGCGGTGCCCGAGGCGGGCTTGTTGCCCAGGGTGCCCATGCCGGTTTCATATTCAAAGGCCTCGATGACCTCCGGCGGGAAGCCGTTGGGATAGGTGGGGAAGGGCTTGTGCAGCGTAAGGCCCGCGATTTCCCAGTGGCCGGTGGTGGTGTCCTTGCCGGCGGCGCTCTCCTCCATGGTGCCGTAGCAGCCAATGGGGTCGTCGGCGTCCGGGCTCTGCATGCCCAGCAGGTGCATAATGCCCAGCTCCTCCAAATTGGGGATGTTGGGCCTGGCCTGTTCGATCACATGCCCGAGGGTGTTGGCCCCTTCGTCGCCATATTGGGCCGCGTCATGCTGCCAGCCCGCGCCTGCGCCGTCCAGTACGATCACCACGGCGCGCTTGATCTTCTTCATCCGTCATGCCTCCCATCGCAGTTCTTCCGCAAGCTGCGCTATCATTTCGCCGCAGGTGGGCTTTCCGCGCTTTGCGTCGATTGTGTCTCCGAAAATCCGGTGTTGCTGTTCGATTTCCCCGCTGCGCCAGGCGGCTTCAATGGCGTGGCGCATGGCGCGTTCCGCCTGGGCGGGCGAAAGGCCGGTCTGCCGCGCCAGCTCGGGGTAGATCGATTCCTTCAGCGAATCGAGCCGGCCCGCGTCGTGCCAGACCAGGGCGACGGCCAGCGCCAGGCAATCCCGCCCCGCATGCCGGGGAACGCCCAGTGCGTTCAGCAGGGCGTCCAGCCGCGCGGCCTTTTCCGGCGGCAGCGTCCGTGGACGGCTGGCCAGCGCTTCGAGCGCAATGCCCAGACGTCGTGCGTCCGCAGGCATGTCCAGCGTCACAGCGCCAAGAATCGCCAATGCCTGTGGATCCGGCAGGCGAAGCCCCGGCGGCTTGAGCAGCAGCACGTCGGGCTGCACGATCAGCCGCAGCGTCCGGGCGCGCCGGACAAAGGCGACGCCGTCCATGCCGGGCATCGCTGCGGCGACCACGGCCAGCCGGGGCTGCAGCGCCCGCAACAGGGAAAGACCTTCGACGCCGCTCTCCGCACGGGCGGCAAGGGTAAAGCCGAAGGCAGGCAGCGCGGCACGCAGCGCTTCGATTCCGGTTCCGAGCGGGCCAATCGCCACGGCCCGGTTGCCCTCGACGCCCATGACCCGATCCTCCACAGGTGATTGGAATTATATCACGAATTCATACATTCTACAGTGCCGGGGGAAAATCCTGCGTGGGGAGAAAGAGTTAATGAGAAATTCTGATTTGGCGGGATGATTGGCCTAAGGCCAAACATCCCGCCAAATCAGAATCGAGTCTGCAAATAGTAACTATGCAATCGTCACGCCAGTATCTCGGCCTGCCTTTCCGTCCTCAGGATCTGAATGAAGGTTTTGCCGGGGTTGAGCTTGACCTTTTTGCCGTTTGCGTCGTAATAGACCGTGTTGTTGCGGATCTTTGAGCGCTTCCAGGTGCCGGTGAAGTGCTTCCCGCCGATGAAATATTCGCACTTGTTTTCGCCCCTCAGCTTCACCTTCGGGCGGTCGGACTTTCCGTCGAACCAGCTGTATTCGACGTACTGCACGATGACGTTGTCCACCAGAATCTGCTCGCCCGTCTCGCCGTCCACGAAGGGCTTGTTGTTGTAGAAGCGCTTGAATTTCTGCAGCTCCGGGTCCCATTCATAAGAGGGGACATAGGACTTCTTCCGATAGGGAACGCTGAACTGCGAGACCGCCTCGCCCTGATCGGGCACCCTGTATTTGCTGCTGAACCGGAGGGGAGAGCGGCACTGCACGGTGCTCCAGTCGGTGCGGTCGTAGAGGTTTTTCAGGTTGCAGATCACGTTGTTCGGGGCCTTGCGGTGCTTGTCCCGATAGAAATCCCTGTCGCCGCCGATGCCGTCGTAGCGCGGGCCGAATTCCTCCAGGGCATGTTCCATCGTATAGTAGACATCGCTGCCGGGATACCGCTGCCCGCCGTAGTGGATGAACGCCCCGCGATATTCGTAGCAAATATCGGCCTGGACGATGCGCGTGGAGCGGATGGGTTCGATCTTCTCAGGTATGGTGTCGTTGAAAACGGCGGTATAGCGGGTATAGCCGCCGTCGTAGATCTCCACCTCATAGACGATGTCCGCCGAGCCGATGCCCTTCTGGGGGCGCGCGCCGGGTTCGTTGTCTATCTGGCATACCATGATTTTGGCTTCGCGATCGGTGGGAAGGCCGGTGGTGATGGATTTGCTGACCTCCTTGGAATCGGCGGCGGAGGCCGCAAACGTGAAGATCAGCATGAGCGCCAACAGCCAAGTGACGGTTTTCTTCATAATCGATATACTCCTTTCCAAGGGCCGCGCGCGGCGCGCCGACGCACAGGCGGCGTCTGCGGTCTGCGCCACAGCCGGACTGCGCCAATATATTATCACGAAAGGCGTGGGTTTGCAAGCGAAAGGTGTCGAACGCTCCGCACGGCATTGCCATTGAAAATAAATGAACGGGCCGTCCTGGGAAAAATTGACAGAAATGTAACATTTTACATCGTTATTTTGTTATATAATATAGACGAAAGTCATATTCCGGTCATATTGTCCGATGCTTCACGGATCATTTGGGGATTGTCGGGCGATATCCGAATAGGGCAATAACAGACAATGGAGGGATTGTTATGAAAAGAATTGTTTCTGTGGCTCTGGTGCTGCTGCTGTTGGCGGCCATCATGCCCGCGACGTCCATGGCTGCCGGTGCGGTCAGCAACGGCACCAGGAAGGTCTATCACGTGCACACCTACGGCGGTACGCTGAATCTGCGCAGGGGCCCCGGCAAGGGCTACGGCGTCATCGGCAGCCTGTGCAACGGCACCGCGCTGGTGAAGAAGGACAGCTCATGCGGCTGGTGGAAGGTCAGGACCATGAACGGCAGAGAGGGCTGGGTATCCTCGAAGTACGTCCGCGAAAATGCCCGCGCCAACGTCAACACCCGGGAGACTGGCCTGAACGTGCGCTCGAGCCGCTGCACCAGTTCGAGCAGCAACATACTGTACAGCATTCCCCACGGTACCAGGGGCGTAACGGTCTACAAGGTCGATTGCGACTGGGCCTATGTGAAGTGGGGCTGCCACGGCAAGGGCTGGGCGGCGCTGCGCTATCTGAAGTGGACGCGCTGGTAAGCACCGTCGCCGGAAAGCGGATACAGGCATCGGTTGACAGCCCTGAACAATAGAGGAGGCACCTGAATGAAAAAGTGGGTCGACAGATTGACCGAGGATCAACGGGCAAAGTTTGCGGAGCTGGGCGAACACATTTCGCTTGTCACGCTGGCTAAGTTCTGCGAGGACGAAGGACTGGAGCTGCCGGACATCGGGATCGATGCCGAGGCGATCAAGAAAGAGCTGAACGCCTGATTGATCAGATGATTTATCTGATGAATGCGGCCTCCGGGCGCCTTGGAAACTGCAAGGTTTTCAAGGCGCCCGGGGGCCGCATGGTATTTACCTGAGGATCGCGTCCAGGGCCTTTTCCGGCGCGCGATGGCCCGGC
Organism: uncultured Eubacteriales bacterium; assembly: GCA_902778995.1. GTDB lineage: Bacteria > Bacillota > Clostridia > Christensenellales > Aristaeellaceae > UBA2862. Next base: position 27,077 of record CACYZW010000036.1, on the reverse strand, counting down.
CCCGCCGGGTTTATTCGCCGTCTATAATGCGCAGCATGATTTCGGCGTATTTCGGGTCGAACTGCTTGCCCATGCCCCTGACCAGCTCCTCCCGCGTCTTCTCCTGGGTCAGCTTGCCGCGATAGCTTCGCGTGGAGGTCATGGCGTCGTAGGCGTCGGCCACCGCGATGATGCGGGCGATCTGCGGAATGGCATCGCCGCGCAGCCCCTCCGGATAGCCCGTGCCGTCGTAGCGCTCGTGGTGGTAGTGCGCGCCCAGGCACAGCGTGGGGGATTGCCTGATGCTGGAGAGGATTTGGTCGCCGAGGATCGGATGCAGCTTGATTTGCTCGAATTCCTCCTGAGTCAGCTTGCCCTCCTTGTTGATGATCTCGTCGCGTATGCCGATTTTGCCGATGTCATGCAGCAGCGCGGCGAAGTACACCTGGTCGCACTCCCTGTCCGAATGGCCGGCCAGGGTTGCGATACGCCTGGAAAGCGCCGCGACCCTAGTGGAATGACCGTGGGTGTATTTGTCCTTGGCGTCGATGGCGTTGGCCAGCGCCTCGGCGGTCTGCTCAAACATCGCCGCTTCCCGCTTCTCGGCTTCCTTATAGGATTCGAGCTCGTTCCTTCTGGCCAGCTTGACGGCTCGGCCCATGTCCTTCAGTGCGAAGATATAGAATATGATGACCACAAAGACCATGGTGATGCTGGTCAGCGACAGGCCGTAGTGGAATATCTGCACGACGGCCATCAGCGTCGGCAGCGCGATGCTCACCAGCAGGGCTCGAACGAGGCGCGTGTTCAGTCGCTTCCGGTATTTTATGAGGGTCAGTTCCTGCAGCAGGACGATGAGAAAGGGCGCGATGTAGGAAAGGGGATATCCGGAGGTGCGGTGATAGACGTTCTGTGCGTCGATGACATAGTACAGGCCTGTGAACTGTGATATCACGATGAGGACGGTGCCCGCGATGAACATGACCTCGCAGATCAGCAGGCTTCGGGGAATGTACTCGAGCCCGCCCTCATTCCGATACAGATCCTTCAAATACTGGGTCACCAGATGGGGGATAAAGATCGACAGGAAAAAGACCAGCCCGTTGCTGAGTCTGACCATGAGGAAGCCGAGGGCGCCCGTATTGCCCCGGTAGAGATAGCAGTACCGGTCAAAGAGCAGCAGCAGCATGGCTGAAAGCCCCATCAGGGCCAGTATGCTCTTTCGCCTGCGGGACAGGGAATCTGTTATCAGCGCCATATAGGCGAGAATCGCGCAGATGCCGCTCATGAAAAGCATGATGTCAAGCTGGTGTGCCTGTATGAACGCCATGAAATCGCCCCCTTCCAATTCGACGGGTATATCGCTGTTAATATATTATCACGAAACGGGAGCGGTGTCTATATCGATTTTGAAGGGATGCGCCCTGCTGTGGCCGTTGCGCAATACAAAACCGGTATCCCGCTGACGGGATGCCGGTTTTGAAACATGCGCTAACGCTTGCCCTTGTCCCAGGGCTCGCCCGCCGCCCTGGGGGGACGATTGCTGCGGGAGAAGAAGACGAGCAGCAGCAGGGTCAGCACGTAGGGCAGCATCAGGAACAAATCCGAGTAGATGCTGGGCAGCTTCATGGCGATGCACAGCTGGTAGCCGCCGGATTTCGCCAGCCCGAACACCAGGCAGACCAGCGCCGTCCTTCCGATGCTCCAGTTGCCGAAGATCATCGCGGCGATGGCCAGATACCCGTATCCAAGGTAGATGCCGGAGGAGAAATTGGCCAGCAGCGAGTAGGCGAAGCACATGCCGCCGATGCCGGACAGCGCGCCGGAGATGATCACCGCGATCCAGCGGGTCCTCTCCACGTTGCCGCCGGCGGCGTCCAGCGCCTGGGGATTTTCGCCGCAGGCCCGCAGCCGCATGCCGAAGCTGGTCTTGTACATCAGATACCAGAGGAACACCACCAGCACCAGTATGATGATCTCAAAGGGGTACACGTTCCGGAAAAAACCGCCGATCCAGGGGATGTTGCACAGCCCCGGTATGTTGAAGCGGTCTGAGATTCCGAGCACCAGCTTGTTGGAGGAGGTGCCGTGGATGGCGGTGTTGACGGCGCTGGTCAGGAAGCTGGTCAGCGCCACGGACAGTATGTTGATGACCACGCCGCTGATCACCTGGTTGGCCCTGAAGCGAATGCACAGCAGCCCGTGCAGGCAGGCGTACAGGCCGCCGCCGATGGCCGCGCTGAGCATGGCGATGTAGATGAGCCACTGGTTTCCGCTTCCCATGGCGGGCGCAAGCAGCGTGGCGACCAGCGCGCCGACGAACGCGCCGAAGCCCTGAAAGCCCTCTATGGCGAGGTTGGTCACGCCGCTCTTTTCCGAATAGATCGCGCCCACGGCCATGATGAGCAGGGGCAATGCGAAGGGGAGACAGTCGATGAATACCTTGGTCACGACGCTTTCACCTCCTCCGGTTTCTTCGCTTCATCGCCGTGCGTTTCCCTTTGCAGGAAGCGGTCGCAGATCGCTCGCACATAGGTCACGCAGGAGGCGTACAGCAGCAGTATGCCGGTGATCAGCGAGGCGATTTCCTTGGAGACGCCCACGGTGGAGCTCATGTAATTGGAGCCCTGATGGAAGATGGACACGATGACGGCGGCCAGCACCGCCCCGAGGGGGGACGCGCCGCCGAGCAGCGCCACCGAAATGGAATCGTAGCCCATTGCGCTCAGGGTCTTGGGGATGATCGTGTTCGTATAGCCCAGATAGTACGTCACGCCCGCAAGCCCCGCCAGCATCCCCGAGATGCCCATGGCCGCGACGACGCTGCGCTTCACGTTGACGCCGAAATAACGGGCGCAGTGACTGTTTTCACCGACGGCGCGAAGCTCGAAGCCGAAGGTGGTCCGGCTGAACAGGAACCACACCAGGACCACCGCGAGCGCCGCGATGCCCAGCCCCATCGGAATCACGCAGTTCACGCCGCCGATGACGACCTTCGTCAGCGTCAGGCGGGCGCCGGGCGGGCAGGGGCGGCTGGTGCGCGTCATCAAATCCACATAGCTGTTGTTGATGAAGAAGCCCGTCAGGTAGCTGATGATGTAGTTGATCATGATGGTGGAGACGACCTCGTGGATGTTGAACCGGTATTTCAGGTATCCGACCAGCGCCCCCAGCAGCCCGCCGGCGACAATGCCCACCAGTATGACCAGCGGCCTTGAAAGGGCGGAGGGCAGCTGCTTGTTGTAGGCCACGAGCACGGTGGCCAGGAAGCCGGAAAGCAGCATCTGACCGGAGATGCCGATGTTGAAAAGCCCGGCCTTGAACGCCGCGATGAAGGCGAGGGAGGCCAGCAGCATCGGGGTCAGGTAGCTCAGGAAGTGGGTGAAGTCCCCCAGCATGCCGCCGCCCCCGCCATACTTGGCCTTTGGAACGAAGCCGCAGCCCTGCAGAAAGCTGTTGAAGGCGATCAACGGGTTTTTCCCCATTATAAGGAGCATTGCGCTGGCCGTCAGTATGGTCAATATCACCGACAGCACGGAGCCCCAGAACATGCCGTGTGGGCCGCTCAGAAGCCGGGCGAGCCCTTGCCTGATCTTTTTCACGCCTCTTTCACCCCCATCATATAGCGCCCTACCTCGTTGGCGGTCATTCCGTCAGCGGGCGCGATGGTCTGCAGCTCGCCCCTGTAGATGACGCCGATGGTGTCCGCAAGCGCCATGATCTCGTCGAGCTCCAGGGAAATCAGAAGGATGGCCGCGCCCCGATCCCGTTCCTTCAGGATATGTGCCTGTACATGCTCGATCGCGCCGATGTCCAGGCCCCGCGTGGGCTGCACGAAAATGATGAGCGCGGCGGCCTCTTCGATTTCCCGGCCGACGATGGCCTTCTGCTGGTTGCCGCCGGACATGGAGCGAACGCAGGTATCGGGGCCCTGGCCGCTGCGTATGTCGTAGCGTTCAATCAGGGTCTGCGCGTACTTGCGAACCTGATCCCGGTGGATGACGCCGTGCTCCGAGAAGGGCGGCCTGTGGTACTTGCGAAGGGAGAGATTTTCCTGCAGCGTGAAATCCAGCACCACGCCGGTCTTTTGCCGGTCCTCGGGGACGTAGGCGACGCCCGAACTGGCGCGTTCGCGGATGGAAGCGCGGGTGATGTCGCTTCCGTTCAGGCGGATCGTCCCGGCGGCGGCGTTCATCAAACCGGCGATGGCGTCGGCGATCTCGGTCTGCCCGTTGCCGGATACGCCTGCGATGGCGAAGATCTCGCCGGCGCGGATCGAGAAGGAGACGTCCCTGACCACATCGAAGCGCTGTTCGTTCTTCACCGTCAAATGCTCCACGCAGAGCACGGTGTCGCCGAAGCTCGACGGGCTCTTGTGCGTTTCAAGGCTGACGCGGCGCCCGACCATCAGATCCGCCATCTCCTGGATCGAGGTTTCCGCGACGTTGCGCACGTCGATCAGGCGACCGGCGCGAAGTATCGCGCAGCGATCCGCGGTCTGCTTGATCTCCCGTATCTTGTGGGTGATCAGTATGATGGTCTTGCCGTCGCTGCGCAGATCTTCGATGATTTTGAGCAGCGCCTCGATCTCCTGGGGCGTGAGCACGGCGGTGGGCTCGTCAAAGATCATGATCTCGGCCCTGCGGTACAGCATCTTCAGTATCTCCACGCGCTGGCGGGCGGAGACGGGCAGGTCTTCGATGCGGTCCGTCGCGTTGACCGCCAGCCCGTATTTCTGGGACAGCGCGTTGATCTCCTGGTTGGCCTGCGCCATGTCCACCCAGGGCAGCAGCCCGAACCGCCGCTTCACCGGCTCCTTGCCGAGCACGATGTTTTCCGCCACGGTGTAGTTTTCCACGAGGGTGAAGTGCTGGTGCACCATGCCGATGCTCAGGGCCGCGGCGTCGTTGGAGGAATGAAAGACCACGGGCCTGCCGTCGATCAGTATCTCCCCGCGGTCCGGCTCGTACATGCCGAAGAGCATGCTCATCAGCGTGGACTTGCCCGCGCCGTTCTCTCCGAGCAGGGCGTAGACCTCGCCCTTGCGAATGGCGATGGAGACGTCGTCGTTTGCCGTGATGCCCGGGAAGTACTTCGTGATATGGCGCATTTCAACGATGTATTCACTCATATTCAGATCATCTCCCTGGAAACGAAGGGCCTCTCTGCCGGAGGGGCAGGGAGACCCTTGCAGGATATGGCCGTCAGTTCAGGCCCGGGAAATCGTTGGGCGCGTATTCGGTGTCGGAGGGCGGCACGATCTGGCCGGCCTTCATCAAGTCATAGCATTCAGCCAGCTTGCCGAGGGCGTCCTCGCTGAGCTGCTGGTGGCCCGCCTCGGAGACGTAGCCGGTGGAATCGGTGTCCACGCCGAGCAGGGCGTCCGTGCCGACGAAGGTGCCGTTGTAGATGGCTTCCAGCTGCCGGGTGACATTGAGGTGCATGACCTTGAGGGCGGAGGTTAGTACGATGTTGCCCTTGCCGTAGGCGCCGTCCTTGTACTGGTCGGCATCGCAGCCGATGACGTAGACGCCGTTGGCCTCCTTGGCTGCGGTAAATACGCCGTTGCCGGAAGCGCCTGCGGCGACGAACAGAATGTCGCAGCCTTCGTGGATCAGCGCCTCGCCCAGGATCTTGCCGGTGGCTTCGTCGGTGAAGCTGCCGATGTAGTTGCCGCCCACGTTGTTGCCGTACAGGTCCGTGCCCGCGTAGGAGGGCAGATCCACGCATTCGGCGCTCGTGCCGTATTTGGCGTTGGCGTAGTTGACGCCGGCCATGAAGCCGAATTGATAGTTCACGTTGGAGGGGAAGGGCATGCCGTTGACGACGGCGACCTTGCCCGATTTCGTGGAGAGCGCGGCGGCGACGCCCGCAAAGAAGCCGCCCTCCTGCTCCTTGAAGACCATGGTGTAGACGTTGTCCAGGGTCACGGGATTGCCTTCGCTGTCCTGGATGGTGGAGTCGACGACGATGAAGCGCTTGTCCGGGTTGTTGAGCGCGATGTCGCCGATTGTGGCGAAATTGTAGGAGGGCAGCACGAACACGTCGTAGTCGCCCGACAGCTTTTCGACGGTGGGCACGAGCTGGGTGAGGTCGGTCTCCTTGACATCCGTGACGGTGCAGTCCGGATGCGAGGCGATGAATTCCTGAATGCCGACATAGCAATCCTGAACGAAGTTGCCGTCGTCCACGCCGCCGGAGGAAATGATGCAGATGCTCAGCCCCTCCGCCATCGCGGGCAGCGCCATGAGAACGAGTGCGCAAAGCAGGGCGAGCGCCTTCAGAAGACAGTGTTTCAAACCAATTACCTCCTTGTGATGTGAATTATGGTCACCGGCCCGACGGCGGCTGTATGGGGAAGTGCCGCCGGGGCAATGCCATCGCGGTTGCAGCAATCCGATGGCACATTGATATTATCGCACAATACAGACGGTTTGTGAATAATATATATGTGCGATCACCGGGCTGTGACATCGAATTTCAGAAGCGCGACGACCATTCATTTTCACCCGCAGGGAGGCCATGTACAGCCTCCCTGCGGTATTTTTTCGCTATGCCTGCGCCGGCGCGGTCACGTCCGGCGGAGTCTGGGCTTGCGGGGCCGGGTCCTGGGGAGCCTGCGGCTGCTCGGCCTGGGGCTGCTCGGCCTGGGTTTGCGGGGCCGGGTCCTGGGGGGCCTGTGCCTGCTCGGCCTGGGGCTGCGCGGCCTGCGCCTGCGCGGCCTGGTCTCTCCACGCCCTGTAGGCGTTCACCTCAGGCTCCACGTATTTCAGCGCCAGACCCAGTATGGCGAGATCGTCCCCCATTCCGACGATTGGAAGGTTGTCCGGGATGAGATCCTTTTTCTTGACCAGGTACAGGAAAGCGGCGACGATCGTCACCAGTACCTTGGGCTGAACCTCGTATTCCTTCGTGATCCAGCTCTTGACCATGGCGATGACCACGGGCAGGCCGGAGAGCGTCTCCCCGACGTTGGGGATGGTGCGCAGCTTTTCCTCCGCCTGGCGGAGGAGATCGTCGAGGCGTTCGGGATTGCCGATAAAATCGGCGGGATTGCCGATAAAATCGGCGGCCTTACCGGTGATCAGCTGAAGAATATCCTCTGGCTTCATAATTGATGGTCTCCTTTCGTCTCTTGTAGCAGCGGTTCGGTTCGATCTGCACACGCAGGTACGCGCATGCATGGCGCCCGGGCTTGAAACCGGAGCGTCGATCGCGGCCTCGGTCATCGGACGTAAAGCCGCGACGGCAGAACCAACCGAACCATCCAACCGATCATATTTTACCATACTTTTTTTGTTCCGGCAACCAGTTTTTCCATCCCGACCGAAGTTCAGGGCGCGGCCGGTTCAATTTTAAGGAAACACCGCACAATGCTCATGTCGTTACTGCACGACTCGATTATGCGGTATTTCCTTAAGGAAACACCGCACAATGCTCATGGCCATCTGTGGGCGCCTTTTTCGGATAGCAGTCGCGCCACTGCCTGCGGCAGGCGCGACCAGCCCGCGCGCATCCTTTGGATGCCAGCGCGGCGCTGCCGGTGGCCCGCTTGCGCGGACGCCGGTGCGTAACCTAGCTTTGCGTCACTCCGGTCAACGATGCGCTGCATCGCCTCCCTCCGTTCCGCGTTGCCAGAACGAAAAATCCATCCCACATCTTGTTTCATTTTTAATTGAGAATAGTATAACGGCTGAATTTCAGCCGCATGCTGCCTGCTGATTTCTTGACTTGCCGCCAGCAAGCCTTCGAAATCTGCAGTTTGCAATTGACTAAAATTCATCTCGTTACTGCACGACTCGATTATGCGGTATTTCCTTAAGAATCGAAGCGTCGCGTCTATTTAACCTTCGCGCTCTTCGCTTTCGACCACGAGGAACAGTAATCGATCTGCCCTACCATTTTGTAGGTGCGAACGCGAACATAATACGTTTCACCGCTGGTCAGATTCCAGATGGTCGTGCTGAGGGCATTGGCTTTTGGAGTATAGTACAGCTCGCTTTCCTTGAAGTTGCTTTTCAGGCTGAACTGAATCTGATAACCGGTGATGTTGCTCTGCTTCTCCCACTGCGCCGTCAGCATATTTTTACCGGCGGTCAGGCCTGACAGTACGGTAGCCTTGGGATTGATGTTGAAGGTTGCCTTTACGGTGATGTTTCCCGCGTATTTTCCACGGCCCATAATAGAGAGGGTGGCTGTGCCGATGTCCACATTATTCTTATAGGAAACCGTGTAGTCGGTATCCTGCTTCAGCTTCACACCGTTCAGCTTCACCGTCGGCGGGGGGGTAAGGGCTTTGCCGGTGTACTCCTGATCCTTTACGCGGATTTCTGCGCCTTTTATGGACTTACCGTCAAGAAACCAAAGCGTTTCGCCATCCATGGTCACCTTGACGGTGTCGTCGTATGTGACAAAAGGTTGCTTTGTATAGGCGTTGCAGCCCATGGATACAACGCCCTTCTTATGCGTTACATTGTCGTTGAGAATACTTTCCTTGACACTGGGATCCATGGAACTCAAATCGAGGCGATTGAGTTGGTTGTCCTGACAATAGAGGAATTCCAGATCCGTATTCTTGCTCACGTCCAGGCGCTTCAATTGGTTATGGCTGCAATAGAGCGTTTGCAGAGACTCGATTTCACTGACATTCAAATTCGACAGCCGGTTGTTGGAACAATCGACACTATACAGCTCCGAGCCCTTGGGGAGATACAATTTCGTCAGTTTATTATTGCTGCAATAGATCGTCCACAGAAGCGGGGTTCGGCGGATATTCAAACGCGTCAGTTGGTTGTTGCCGCAATTCAGATCCGTCAATGCTGTGCATCCGCTCACCTTTAAGCTCGTCAGCCGGTTGTGGGAACAGTTAAGGTATTGCAACGCTGTTTTCCCACTGACATTCAGGCTCGTCAGCCGGTTGCCGTTGCAATAAAATTCCTCCAGCGCTTTGTTCTTGCTGACATCCAGGCGTTTCAACCGGTTATCGTGGCAATAGAGCGTTACCAGCCTGGTATTCCTGCTGACATCCAGGCGCTCCAGCTGATTGCCTTCGCAATAGAGCGATACCAACGCGGTGCAGTTGCCTGGGTTCAGGCTTGTCAGCCGGTTATCGCTACAGTTGAGATTGCCCAGCGCCGTGCAGTCGCTGACGTTCAGGCTCTTCAGCCGGTTATTGAGGCAAATGAGGTTATTCAGCGCCGTGCAGCCGGTGACGTCCAGATAGGTCAGACGATTGTTCCTGCAAACGAGCTCGCTCAGGGCGGTGCACCCGCTCATGTTCAGGTGCTTCAGCTGTTTGTCATTATATTCCAGCCTGGGAAACGTCGTGCATCCGCTCATGTTCAGCGACGTCAGCGGATTTCCGTAGAAAATGAGGTATTGCAGCGAAGAGTCGTTGCTGACGTTCAGGCTCGTCAGCTGGTTCTCGTAGCAAGTGATATTATGCAGATATGGGCAGTCGTTCGCTTTCAGGCTTGTCAGCTGGTTTTTACCGCAATTGAGATACTGTAGCTTTGAGTTCTGTCTGATGTCCAGGCTCGTCAGCCGATTGTCGTTGCAGCTGAGCGCCAACAGTTCGGTGAACACTTCGACGCCTTCGAGACTGGCGATTCCCTTCCCCTCGACTCTGATCTGAGTCACCTGACAGATTTCTTCCGCGCTCAGCGTGCCGTTTCCGTCGGTATCATAATCGGCCGAAACAATGCTGCGGAAGACCTTGTCCGGGAAGTGCGCCTGATCGATGGTCACATCGCCTTTGACGGCGTCTGCCTGCGGCTCTGTGCCGGCGTATACTTGCGCTTCAGAGACCGCCTCCGGCATTGCGTCATCCACGAGCGGCGCCTCGATTCCGGTCAAATCCAGGTCGGCGAGCCCGGAATTATCGATTTCCATCGCCGGCGCGTCGGAAAATTCAATTTCCGTTATTTCCGGATTGTCAAGCGTTACATCCAGGTTCTCCGCCTGAGCCATGAGCGTCGTAAGCGTAATGAGCAGCAACAGAAGCATTGAAAGCGTCTTCTTCATGGTATTCCTTCCCCCGTTTTTTCATATGTGATGCCTGTTTGACCCAAGAAAGGACCCCCTTCCGTTATTTTACCAGACATTTTTTCTTCTGGCAACCTGTTTTCCTTGCGATTCCTGTGATACCTTTATATAATAATGCTGTTACAGAGAATTGACGCCGGATCAACCATCTTTGAAAGCAGGGGATGCCACATGAGATTGCGCAAGCGAAGTCTGCTTCTGATCGCGCTGCTGTGCCTGAGCGCGGGACTTTCGTTCGCCGTGACGGCAGAGGACGACGCGCCCGAGCCGATCTACCAGACCGCCGAGGAAATGGCGGGGATGCGCTTTGCCTACGTCAAGGGCAGCGTGTACGACAAATATGTCAACAGCCGCGTCGAAGGCGCGACGGAATACTTCTATCCCTCCCTGTCCGACTGCGTGGCTGCCGTGGAGGCGGGCAAGGTGGACGGCGCGGTCCAGCGCTCCTACGCCCTTCAGCTGGCGGTGAACCGGCGGGGCGGCACGGTGGCCATGCTGCCGGAATCGCTGTCGGACATGGAGGAGGAATACTTCTTCCGCCACGGCGACCCCCGCCTGGAGCCCTTCAACGCCGCCATCGCCAAGCTGATGGCGGACGGCACCATCGCCGAGCTGACCGAAAAGTGGGCCAGCGCCGACGATTCCATCAAGACGCTGCCCAGGCAGGACTGGGAAGCCCCCAACGGCACGCTGAAATTCGTCACCACCGGTACCCTCGAGCCCTTTTCCTACGCGGGACCCATGGGCGCGCCCATCGGCTTCGACGTGGACCTGGCGCTGCGCATCTGCAAGGAGATGGGCTACCGTCTCGAGACGGAGATGATCGGCATGGACGGCATCGTGGCCGCGGTGCAGTCGGGCAAGGCCGATTTCGGCGGCACCCTCACCTACACGGCGGAGCGGGCCAAGGCCGTCGACTTCTCCGATTCGGTCATGCCCATCAGCGTCTCCATCGTCGTCAAGGCCAGGCAGAAGGGGACGTCCGCGACGGCAAGCGCCGCCGTGAACCAGGGCTTCTGGCAGCGCATCTCGAATTCCTTCTACAAGACCTTCGTGGTGGAAAACCGATGGCAGCTGATACTCAGGGGCCTGGGCACCACGCTGTTCATCGGCGTGTGTTCGGGCGTTCTGGGGCTGCTGATCGGCTTTGCCACGGTGCTGCTGAGCCGCACCGGAAAGGCCGTGCCGCGGGCGATTGTGACCGGCTACCACGCCCTCATAGGGGGCGTGCCCATCGTGGTGGTGCTGATGGTGTTCTATTACATCGTCTTCAATTCCCGGGGCATCTCCGGCGTCACGGTGGCCATATTGGCCTTTGCCCTGGCCTTCGGGGCGAATTCGGGGGCGACCATGTCCACGGCCATTCGGGGCATCGACGTCGTTCAGGAGGAGAGCGGCCTGGCCCTGGGCTACACGCGGTGGCAGACCTTCCGCAAGATCGTGTTCCCCCAGGCGCTGGAGCAGTGCGTCAGCCAGCTGATGGGGCAGTTCGTGAGCCTCGTCAAGGATACCTCCGTGGTGGGCTTTATCGCGGTGCTGGACCTCACCCGCGCCGGCGACCTGATCCGTGCCCGCACGCTGGATGCCTTCTTCCCGCTGCTCGCCATCGCACTGATCTATTTCATCGTCTGCCGCATACTGCACATGATCATCAAAATCGTGATGAACCGGATCGAGAACCGGCCCCGTACCATCAAGGAGATAAAGCTATGAGCCTGATAGAAGTCAAGCACCTGCGCAAGTCGTTCGGGAAATCCGAGCCGCTGAAGGATGTCAACGTGAGCATTGAAAGGGGCGAGGTCGTCTCGGTGATCGGCCATTCCGGGTGCGGGAAATCCACGTTCCTGCGCTGCCTGAACATGCTGGAGAAGCCCACCGGGGGCGAGATATGGGTGGACGGCGTCAACATGTGCGCCCCCGGGACGAACCTGCCCGCCATGCGTCGGCGGATGAGCATGGTGTTCCAGCAATACGCCCTGTTCAACCACAAGATGGTGGTGGAAAACCTGATGATGGCCCCCATGGATCTGCTGGGCCTGTCCAAGCAGGAGGCCTATGACCGCGCCATCGAGCTGCTGGACATCGTGGGCATGCGGGACAGGGCCTTTCGCATGCCCCGGGAGCTCTCCGGCGGCCAGCGCCAGCGCGTGGCCATCGCCCGGGCGATGGCCATGCAGCCCGACATACTGCTGTTCGACGAGCCCACATCGGCCCTCGACCCGCAGATGGTGTCGGAGGTGCTCAACGTCATGACCGACCTTGCCAGGAAGGGCCAGACCATGATCGTCGTCACCCATGAAATGCGCTTTGCCCGGGAGGCCTCCAGCCGGGTGCTGTACCTGGACCACGGCGTCGTGTGGGAATCCGGCACGCCTGACGAGATCTTTTCAAATCCTCAGCGCAGTGAGACCCACGACTTCGTTTTCCGCGTGAAAAACTGGGAGTGGCGCATCAATTCCCTCCATCCCGACTTCCCCGCCATGATGGCTTCCATGAACATCTATTGCATGCGCCAGTTCTTCAAGAAGGAGGCCGTCAGCGCCTGCCAGCTGTTGATCGAAGAGGTGGTGGGCCGCCAGCTGCTCGGCGCCATACGGCGGCTCGGCCTGGACGCCATCGACATTCCCATCTACTTCGAGGCCGGCGAGGGCGGCGTGAATATGGTGCTGTCCGTGGACTATCGGGGAACGAAGCTGGGAGGCGTTCCGCCGATGAATCTCAAGGGCGATGACGACATGTCCGTCTCCATCATCACAAGCCTGGTTGACCACGCCGAGATGGACGAGCAGGGGATGGCAAGGCTGTATTTGAAGGAAGTATGAAGCCATAATGTAAATTATTACCTTTGCGGTTTGTGCCCGTAATATGCGATAATGGTGGGCGAAAGGCATACGCCTTACCCCAAGCATGCGGGAGATCGCGCCCATGACACAAAAGCACCGATTGTTCGCCCTGGCGCTCGCCGCGCCTGTCCTGTTTGTCCCTGCCTGTTGCGCCCGCCCCGACTTCGCCCGCGCCGCATTGAACGCCGCCTCCATTCCCGCCATGAACGCGCTGCACCGGCTGACTGCGCGGATTCCCTTTCCGGTGGCGGAGCCATTGGCGCTGCTGCTGACCGGCGTCGCCCTGTGGGCGCTGCTGCGCGCGGCCTTTCGCGCATGTCGAAGCCGCTGCCTTCGGCCTCTGCGGGGATGGCTTCGGGCGCTTGCGTGCGCGGCGCTGCCTGTGGTCGGCGCGTTCGCGCTGTTCTGGGCGCCCGCCTGCGCCCAGCCCATTGCCGCCGTGCCGCAGACCGACGATGGCCGGCTGGCTCTGCTGTGCGATGCGCTGATTGGGGCGCTGAACGACGCCCCGCTGGCCTTTCCCGGCCCGCCGGACATCCTCGCCCGGGCGGCGGAGGCCGCTGACATGCCGGGATGCGCCGTCAAGGCCGCCCGCTATCCCGAATGGATGGCGCTGTCCCGCGCCTGGGGACTGTTCGTTCCGCTCACCGGCGAGGCCCTGGTGGATGCCGCCGAGCCTGTCCCGCTGCTTCCCTTCACCGCCGTGCACGAGCTCATGCACCTGTCCGGCATCGCCGATGAGGGCGCGGCCAATATCGCCGCCTGGAACCGCTGCCTGGAGGCGGGCGGCCCCTTCGCCGATTCCGCCCGGCTTTGGGCCCTGCGTTACGCGATGGGCCTGCTGCGCTGCCGGGACGAGGCCGCCTGGCGGAGGACGGGCCAAAAAATGAAAGGCGCGCTTGCGCGCGTCTATGCGGCCTGTGGCGGGGACATCGAGCCCCGCCATCCCCGCCGTCTTTCGCTGATTCGGGGCGATTACGCCGCGCTGGTGGGGTATTTGGCGGGTTAGTCGCCCCAGCGAATCGCTTATCCTGTTTTTCGCTATTGCGCGGACTGGAGGGAGTCGCTGCCGGCGGCGAGGGGCACCGCCGCAATCGTCACCAGCGATATGATCGTGAACACGCCCCATTGACAGCTTCCCATCACCCTCAGCATGCTAATGAGGACAAAGGCGGTCACGGCCAGGTTTGCGATCGAGATAATCAGCCCGATCCTTTGCGCCTCTGAGCGAACGCTCAACAGCGCCCAGAGCATGAGCATCGCCTGAAGCAGGGACAAAGACACGCGCATGACGACGCTGTTGTCGGAGAATACAAAGTGCGTCATGCTCCAGTATTCACGGGCGCAGTAGTATTCGCCGGTATAGAAGTATTCGCTTTCGTAGCTCCCTGGAGGGGCGTAGTATTGATCTGCGGGGTAACGGGGCGCGATGACCGGCATATACATCGATATGACACAGAACAGGGCGATGACACTACAGATCAGGTTGAACCGCTTTTTCATGAGCTGCTTATTCATAGGGCATTTCCTCACCAATCATAATCCGCGTCCGACAAAAGCACTGACCCTATTATAACTGATTTCAGGCGATCTGTCCACTGTAAAAATGGTCATGTATGTATTTGTATGTATTTCGGTGATGCGACGTATTGACAGCCGGAATTGAAAATGATAGAATGCTGCAAAATTATTTCGACAGGGCAGGGACTTCGCATGGAAGGCGTCGCCCGGAATAATCAGAGTGGAGGGAAAATCATGGCCAAACCGAAAATGCTCTGCGGGGTGGTGCCCGCGACGGTGACGCCCTTTGGCGCGGACGGCGGAGTGGACGCCGGAGCGCTGCTGCGGCTGATGCGCTGGAACATGGGGCAGGGCGCGGAGAGCTTCTTCATCGGGGGCAGCTCGGCGGAATGCTTTCTGCTGGCCCACGAAGAGCGGCTGCAGGTGTTCGAGGCCGCGGCGGAATTGAAGGGCGAGGTCTTTCTGACGGCCCATGTGGGCGCGATAGCGACCCGCGAAGCCGAGGCTTTCGCCCGCCGGGCCGCAGCGCTGGGCTACGACGCCATCGCCGCGACGCCGCCCTTCTATTACGGCTTCGGCAGCCGGGAGGTCTACGCCTATTACGCGGACATCGCCCAGGCCGCAGGCATGCCGGTGCTGATCTACAACTTCCCCGGAAACACGAATCGGCCCTTTGACCTGTCGGATCCGGTGACCCGGCGGCTGTTTCAGAGCGACTTCATCATGGGCGTGAAGCACACCAACCAGGTGGTTTACCAGCTGGAGCGCATCAGGGCGCTGAACCCGGCGCTGGTCGTGATGAACGGCTACGATGAGACGATGGCGGCGGGGCTCGCGCTGGGGGCGGACGGCTCCATCGGCAGCACGTTCAACTTCATGTTTCCCCACTACCATCGCATATACCGGCTGTTTATGGCGCATCAGGTCGAAGCGGCGCGGGCGCTGCAAATCAAGGCCAACAACATCATGGCCGCGCTGTGCGAGGCGGGTCTGATTCCCGCCATCAAGTATGTGCTGGCCGGGATGGGCGTGCCCGTGGGCGCCCCGAGAAGGCCCTTCAGGGCGCTGGATGCGGAAGCGGGGAAGCGGGTGATGGCGGTTGTCGCGGCGAACCTGGAGGGGGAACAGGACTGAGGTCAGGGAATAAGGCGCAAATACATGCGCTGCGCGACCATGACCCGTTGCAGGGGCGTCGATGCGCCGCCCGCCCAGGTACGAAGCGATGCGCTGTGCCGGGTGGGTGGCCCACCGGCGCCTCTCGGCATGGCGGCAGGTTGCGCCGCTGCCGTTCATCCGTCCCCTCGTATCACATTTCCGCGATCCAGCGTTGCAGGATGCGCCCGATCCCGAGGGATTTGACCGGGACGGCCTCACAGGCGACCACGGGGATCTGGGCGACGGTGCGCCCGTCGACGGCGACGGCGACGTGGCCGACGACCTGACCGGCTTCCACGGGGGCGGGCATGGATTCGGGAAGATCGGGGACGAGCTGGATTTGCCGCTGGTCGCCCTTGTTCATCAGCAGCGTCAGATCGCCGTCCAGCATCAGGGCGACGCCCGCCTCCGTGCCGCCGGTGACGGGAAGGCGGCCCCTGACCCTTGTGCCGCGGACGGCGACGGGGTATTTCCGATAGTTGGCGAAGCCGTATTCCAGAATTTCCCGGGCAATGGCGAAGCGCTGCCTGCCCGAGGACGCGCCCAGCACCACGGCGATCAGGCGCATGTCGCCCCGTTTGGCGGTGGCGGATACGCAGTAGCCCGCCTCGTCAGTGGAGCCGGTCTTGCCCCCGTCGCAGCCGTCGCACAGCCTGAGCAGCTTGTTGGTATTCACCAGCTGGGTGACGCGGCCGTCCCCGTGGTCGATGTCCTCCATCCACACGGCGGAGTGATCGAAATAGCGGGGATGGGCGAACATCTGACGGGACATGATCGCCACGTCCCGGGCGGTGGTCTGCTGGCCCCGAGCGGGAAGGCCCGTGCAGTTTTCAAAGTGGGTGCCGGTCATGCCCAGCGCTTCGGCGCGGCGGTTCATGGCCTCGGCGCACAGCGCTTCGCTGCCGTACATGGCCTCGGCCAGGGCCACGGCGGCGTCGTTGGCGCTGCCGACGATCATGCAGCGCAGCAGCGTGTCCACCGTCTGCCGCTCGTTCACGTCCAACAGCACCTGGCTGCCGCCCATGCCCGCAGCGCTCTCGGACACGGTGACCACGTCCTGGGGGGACAGCCGGCCCGCGTCAATCTGCTCCAGGGTCAGCAGTATGGTCATCACCTTGGTGACGCTGGCGACCGGGCGGGGGATATCGGCATTCATCTGGAAGATGATCTGGCCGCTGTCCGCCTCCATCAGCAGCACTGCGGCGCAATCGGGATGCAGGGGCGGCGTCTCAAGCAGCGGGCCCTGGGAGACGGGCGGCAGGCGCAGGGGCTTGGGGGCTGCGGTGGCCGCAGGGGTGGGGGACAGGTCGATCTCCTGGCCGCGCGCCGTCAGGGGTACGCACAGCAGCAGGGCGGACAGCAGCAGCGCGGTAGCGATTTTGCGCATGAAAAAAACCTCCGGTTTCAAAATGACCATCGGTTCAGTTTGTGCGCGGGGAAAGGAAAAAATGACCGGCGCAGGCGAAATAGGGAAGGGGAGACGCCGTGGCGGCGTGAAAGCCGCCGCCGCAAAAACAGGGCCATGCTCTTAAAAGCATGGCCCTGTTGGCAATTCATCAGTACAGCTTGACCAGGGTGGCGTCAGCGGTGCTGAAGGCATAATTCTCGACCACGGTATTGCCGTTTGCGTCGACGTAGGAGATGGACACGACGTAGCACTCGACGCCGTCGACAACCTTGACGGGGAAGTTCTTCAGAACGTCAAGGAGCTCTGCAGCGGTGGCGTTGTTGTTGATGGCCGCCATCAGCGCGTCGGCCACTTCAGCGCTCACGTTGCTGAAGTTGATCTGCGTATCGGCGGGGAGGGCGGTGAAGACATTCTTCAGCGCAACGGCAGCGGGCATGCCCTTGGTGATCGCGATACCGGCGGCATTGGTGAAGCTGTTCTCCGCTGCGGGCGTCTCTTCAGTCGTGGTCGTGGTCGTGGTCTCGGTCGTAGTCGGCTTGGAATCGTCGTCGTCATCGTCGTCATCGTCTTCAGAGTCAACGATTTCGGGAAGCACATAGCCGCAGTAGATGCATTTGTCACCATCGAAGGTATGGGGTTCAACATAGGAACCCTCGTCGATGGGCCTGCCGGAGCCGCGCTCGCCGTCGACAATGGGATATTCCCAGGTCTCGGTAAAGACGGTGTGGGACACCGCGTTAATAGGCTCATAGCCTGAAATGACGGTTTCCGTCTCGGTCTCAGCCAGACATACGAATGCGGATGACACCAGCAGCAGCGCCACCAGCATGCAAAGCGTTCTGATAGTAAGTTTGGTCACAGTATTATCTCCCTTCAAAAATTTTCCATCAGTATAGCACAATGTATGAAAAGGATGGTTATGAAAATGTTAAATGCCGCAATGAAACCGAATAGACGCATGAGTAACGGTTTATACGAAACCTGTTCTGAATGGTGAGCAGATGCGGCGCAGGCCCCGCTGCTGCCCTTGTTCAAACAAAACCGGCCATGCTCCATTCGGAGCATGGCCGGTTCAGACCGCTGACAAAGGCCGCAAACGCAGAAAATCCTTCCGAAAGAATTAGAGTGGGTTTCAAAAATGCCTGAAGTGCATTTTCGGCGTCTTTGACTGCATTTCTGTGTTGCTTTTCCTTGCCTTAGGGTCCACTAAAGCAGCGGAAAAGCGCCTTGAAATGCAGTCAAATCCATCCGAAACTGCATCTCCCCGCATTTAGAAACACACTCTAGAGCGGAAGGATTTTCTGCTTGCCGTGTTGGCGTCGCCTGCAAAATGCGGTCATTTACGACGGGGTAAACTCCCTTTTTTGCAGGCTTGCCGCCTTGCCTTGCAGCCTTTTTCAGCGGCCTGCAGTCTGTTGACTTTGTCAACATCCTGAACCGGCCATGCTCTCTTCGGAGCATGGCCGGTTGACAAAATGCATCAGTACAGCTTGACCAGAGTGGCGTCAGCGGTGCTGAAGGCGTAATTTTCCACGACGGGCTTGCCCTGCGCGTCGGTGTAGGTCAGGGTCACCACATTGCTGGGGACGCCGTCCACGGTCTGCGCGGGGAAGGCGGCCAGCGCCGGGATGAAGTTCGCCTGAGCGCCGTTGTTTTCAACCAGGCCAAGCAGGTTGTCGCCCGCGTCCACGGTGACGTCCACGAAAGCCTTGTCCGAGCCGGCGGGGATGGCGTTGACGACCTGCTTCAGCACGTCGGCGGCGGGCATGCCCTTGACCAGCACGATGCCCATGGCGTTGGTGAAGGTCTCGGAGGCGTAGCCGCAGTGAATGCACACGCCGTTTTCAAAGGTGTGGAGCTCCTTGTAGGAATTGCTGCCGGAGGGCTTGCCAGAGCCCAGGCTGTTGTCGCTGGCGGGCTTGCCGGAGCCGGCTTTGCCGTTGACGATGGGGTAGACCCAGGTCTCCTCGATGACGGTGTGGTACTGGGCGTCCAGCGGTTCATAGGTCTTGTAGGTCTTTGTCTCCGTGGCGGCCAGGGCGGCAGCGGAGGCGATCACCAGCAGCGCCAGCATGGCGCACAGAATGCGGATGATATTTTTGTTCATGGGTATTCTCCTTTCAAATGTCTATATTCAGGGATATACCGTATAATCGAGTCGTGCAGTCATGCAACATGCGCATCATACGGTTAATCCATAATATAGCATATGTATTGGGCTAACAGATTATACCAGTGTAAACTGTCAGACGCTGACGATGTTAAATCCGGCGGCGCGCTCCAGGCGGTTCATGACCGCCAGCCCCACACCCTCGGCGGGGACCGCCTCGGAAAAAAGTATGTCGGCGTCAAGGGCGTCGGCCTGGCGCAGGGCGGCGAACATGGCGCGGGCCATCTCATCGGCGCTGTCGCCCAGGGGCAGGCAGCGCCGGTCGCCATAGGCGGGGAGGCGGTGGGTGAGGGCCAGGATCAGCGGACGCCTGCCATCGGTCAGGGCGTCGTCGTACATCCGGCGGATGGCGGCGACGACGGCGCCAGGTTCGCCCTGCACGATGGTCAGCGCGCCGGATGGGGCGTAGTGGCGGTATTTCATGCCGGGACTTCGGGGCCTTTCGCCCTCCCGGAGCGGGCGCAGGACGGCGTCGTCCACCTGGACATCGCCGCAGATTTGGGCGATGCGCTCGGGAGTGACGCCGCCGGGACGCAGGATTCGGGGCGTTTCGCCGGTGACGTCGATGACCGTGGATTCCAGGCCCACGTCGCAGGGGCCGCCGTCCAGAATCAGCGGTATGCGCCCCGCCATGTCCTCCATGACGTGGGCGGCGGCGGTGGGGCTGGGCCGCCCGGAGCGGTTGGCACTGGGCGCGGCGACGGGCCTCCGGGCGGCGTCGATCAGCGCCTGCGCCGCCGGATGGACGGGAAAGCGCACGGCCACGGTGTCGAGCCCTGCGGTCACGGCCGCCGGTATGCGCTCGGATTTGGGGAAGATCAGTGTCATCGGGCCGGGCCAGCAGGCGTCCATCAGGCGCCGGGCGGTGGGAGAGGGCGCGCCTGCGATCAGCGGGGAAAGCTGTTCGACAGCGCTGATGTGGACGATCAGCGGGTTGTCGCCCGGGCGGCCTTTGGCCTCGAAGATGCGCTTTACGGCATCGGCGTTCAGAGCGTCCGCCCCCAGGCCGTACACGGTTTCGGTGGGAAAGGCCACCAGCTCGCCGGCGCGGATGAGCGTCCCCGCCAGGGCGAGGGCGGAGGGGGTGACGGGGAGAAGCTGGGTTTGCATATGAGGACTTCCTTTGGCGTTTGGAGTTGAGAGTCAGGAGTTGGGGGACGGGATCGTGCCGTCGTCGCAATCCAGGTGCAGCACAAACGCAGTTTTGTCGCCGCTGTCGAACCCGGCGCGGCGATAAAAGCGCAGTGTGGCCTCGTCCTTCGCGCCCGTGAGCAGCATGACCTTGTAGCAGCCCGCAGCGCGGGCCAGGTTTACGGCGCGGGCGAGGCAGGCCGACGCAAAGCCGCGTCGACGGAAGTCGGCGCGGGTGACCACATTTTCAATGAGGGCATAGGGCCGCAGGTTGCGGGTGAGGTTGGGGACGATCACGCAGGCGCAGGCGGATACGATCTGTCCGCCCTGCTCGGCGACGAGTATGTGGTGGCCGGGGTCGGCCTCGATCTGTGCCCAGACCTGCCGCAAGCGCTCCCGATCCTCCGGGATGCCGGTCTCGTGCAGGTGCAGGTAGAGCGCCAACAGAGCCTCCAGGTCACAGGCGGCAGCTTCCCGGACGATCACAGCAGCTGCTCCATGCCCACCTTGTAGGGCCGCATGCCGAGCCTTTCGTAGAAGGCCATCGCGCCGGGATTGCAGGACCAGACGTTGAGCGTCACGTTGTAGCAGCCCCGGGCGCGGGCATAATCCAGTATGTGGGCGTACAGCGCGCGGCCCACGCCCATGCCCCGGGCTGTTTCCTCCACGCAGATGTCGTCGATGTAGAGGGTGTCGTGTTCCACCATCAGCTGGCCGCCGGAGTGCTGCATCACGCAGAAGCCGTGGCCCAGCACGGCGTCATGCGCGTCCACGCAGACGAAGACCGGGGTCCCGTCGTCGGTGAGAATGGCCGTCAGCTCGTCGGCGGTGTACTTGGTGGTGGGCCCCTTGAACAGGTCGGGGCGGCCGTTGTGGTGCACCATGTTCACCTGCACCAGCAGGCGGAGGATGGCGGGAATATCCCGGGGTTCGGCGCGCCTGACGGTAATATTATAATCCATTATTCCTTTCCCCCTTGACCCTTCGGGCATTTTCGCTGCCCTATATCAGCGCCGTTCGCATGGTATGCCCTGCCGCAGTCGGGACAATGCATCCCATAAAAAAGCCGACTCATGTGTTTTCGTTCAGCAGCGCCGTCTGTTCGGCCAGGGTCAGCGCGTCGATGATCTCGTCCAGATGGCCCTCCATGATCTCGTCGATCTTGTACAGGGTGAGGCCGATGCGGTGGTCGGTGACGCGGCCCTGGGGAAAGTTGTAGGTTCGGATGCGCTCGCTGCGGTCGCCGGTGCCCACCTGCAGGCGGCGACGGTTGGCGTACTCGCCCTCCTGCTGCTCCCGTTGGAGCTCGTACAGCCGGGATTTCAGCACCCGCATGGCCTTTTCCCGGTTCTGGATCTGGCTGCGCTGGTCCTGGCTGGTGACCACCAGCCCGGTGGGTATGTGGGTGATGCGCACGGCGGAGTCGGTGCGGTTGACGTGCTGGCCGCCCGCGCCGGAGGCCCGGTAGGTATCGATGCGCAGGTCGTTGGGGCCGATTTCGACCTCCACGTCCTCCGCCTCGGGCAGCACGGCCACGGTGGCGGTGGAGGTGTGGATGCGCCCCGAGGATTCGGTGACGGGCACGCGCTGCACCCGGTGGACGCCGGATTCAAATTTCAGCTTCTGGAACACGTTTTTGCCGGAAATGAGCACGACGCTCTCCTTCAGCCCGCCCAGCTCGGTACTGCCGTCCTCGATCATCTCCACCTTCCAGCCCTGGCTGTCGGCGTAGTGGGCATACATGCGCAGAAGCTGCGCCCCGAAAAGCCCGGCCTCGTCCCCGCCAGCCCCGGCGCGCACCTCCAGCACAGCGTTCTTGTAGTCGTCCGGGTCCTTGGGCAGCAATGCGATGCGGGCGGCCTGGGTGGCCTCGTCCAGCTTCGGCTCCAGCTCCTCAAGCTCCTCCCGGGCCAGCTCGGCCATGTCGGGGTCCTCCAGCATCTCCTTCGCGCCCTCTATGTCATCCAGCAGCTTTTTATAGGCCACGGCGACGTCGTTCAGCTCGGCGAGCTCGCTGTGCTGGCGCATGAGCCTGGTGAAGGTGGCGGTGTCCGCGATGACCTCGGGCAGGGTGATGCGGATGGAAAGCTCCTCAAAGCGCCCCTGGATGGCCTCCAGCTGGGCTGCGATGCGCTGCTGTTCGTTATATGTGGTTGACATGGGGATTTGCTCCTTTGTCGGTTCGGTTGGGCGGGAGAATGGGGAATGAGGCGTGGGGAATGGGGAATGGCGGTGCAAATCCCTGACGGGATTTGATTTCCGGGAAAGGAAAAAGGCATCGGCCGCATCAATGACTTATAATTTGGAAGAAATCCGCGAGGATTTCCGCATTTCATTCCCGATTTCTAATTCCCCGTTTTCCCGTAAACTACCCGTTCGATGCCGTTCAGGTCCCTGACCGTTCCCACCTCCGCGCCGGGCAGGGCGGCTTTGAGCAATGCCAGCACGGCGGGGGCCTCGCCCGCGCCGACCTCGAGGAATATCGCGCCGCCGGGGGCGAGGTGGTCGGGGGCGGACCGGGCGATGCGGCGGTAGAAGTCGAGGCCGTCCGCGCCGCCGTCCAGGGCGATGCGGGGCTCGAAGCGCACCTCGCGCTGCAAGGCGTCCAGATCAGAGGTGGGGATATAGGGCGGGTTGGAGGCGATCACGTCGAAGCGCTCGCCTTTGACGGCGTCGAACAGGTCCCCCTGGCGAAGCTCGGCCTTGACGCCCAGCTCGCGCTGGTTGGCACGGGCGATTCCCAGCGCCTCGGGGCTCAGGTCCGAAAGGGTCACGCGGGCGTTGGGAGCCAGCGAGGCAAGGCTCAGGCCGATGCAGCCGCTGCCGGCGCAGAGATCCAGCACGGCGGGCTTTCCGGGGCGGCGGCGCAGGTCGATCAGCGCCGCCTCCACCAGGGCTTCCGTGTCCTGGCGGGGGATCAGAACGGATCCGTCGACCCTGAATTTCAGGCCCATGAAGTCCGCGACCCCCAATATATACTGTACCGGTTCTCCGGCGGCGCGGCGGTCCAGCATGGATTCCAGCCGGATCAGCTGCGGCCTGGGGATGGCCCTGTCGGCCTCAAAAAACAGCGCCTGGCGAGTCATGTCCAATACGTCCTCGGCGATCCAGCGGGCGTCGATATCGGGGTCGGGACAGCCCGTTTGGGCCAATCGGTCCCGGGCATGCTTCATCCATTCAGAGATGTTCATGGGATTCCTTTCGAGTTATCGTTTTCCCGCGCCGCGTTGAAGGCGTAGACGGCGACCTCCACCATCTGGGCGTGAGGCTTGCGGGTCATAAGGCGTTCGAGCATGAGCTGGAAGGCCAGCAGAATGTTGACGGGGAGGCTCGGACGGGCGTTTTCCAGCAGACGGAGGGGTTCGTTGAGGATGGCTGCAACGGCCAGTACGATCAGCAGCCGCACCACTATCTGCACCGGCAGGGTGAAGGTGCGGATCAGGGCGAAGGCGATCACCGACAGCATCAGCACGGTCACCCCGAAGGCTGCGTCGCTGCGCCGGGAGAGGTGGGAAGCGCGCTCGGCCGATGCCTGGGAAATGCATCCGTCGGCTGCGGGGACGGCGTTCAGCGCCTTGTTGATGGCCCCGCGATACATGGCGAAGCGGTTGATGATTCTCAGCCGGGGAATCAGCAGTACGCACAGCAGCATGCACAGCAGGCGGGCGGCGCAGGCGACGCCGTTGACGGCGGCGCGGGAAAGCCCGAAGGCGGGCAACACCCAGCGCGCCAGCGCCCACGGCCCCGCGATGACGAGGCCGCCCAACAAAAACAGTATCGCCAGGGCGCTGCCCGCGGCCACCAGGCTGGTGGGGCGGATGCGGAACAGCTCGGCGAAGCGCTGTTCAAAGCGGGTGCCCTTGACGATCTGCTGGGGCGTCAGCTGGGCCGATTCCGACACGCCGTCCAGGAAGTCCGCCGCGCTGCCGAGCAGCCGAACGATGCCCCGCAGGAAGGGGATGCGCTCCAAGGTGTCCCGGACGGGATGGTATTCCCGGCGCAGGCGCAGGGCGACATCCTTGCTCTCCTGGCGGACGGCAAAGGCGGTGGCGCTGCCGATCTGTATGCGCACGCCCTCGGCCACGGGGGTGGCATGGACGCGCGGGTTTGTGTTGCTGGACATGGGAAACACCTGCCTGCATCAAATAAAAAAGACCGGCGCGTATGCCGATCCTGGGGTTGCCACGCGCATTAAAGGGCAAAAGCACCGGCAAGGAAAGCCCTGCCGATGCTCGTTTGCCTACATGCCGTAGCGCTTCTTGAAGCGATCCACACGTCCGCCGGTGTCAACCAGCTTCTGCTTGCCGGTGTAGAAGGGATGGCACTTTGAGCAGATATCAACGCGCATCTCCTTCTTCACGGAACCGGTTTCAAAGGTCTCGCCGCAGACGCAGCGCACGATTGCCTTGCCGTAATTCGGATGGATATTCTCCTTCATGGTTTTCACCTCACTCTAATCGGACTGTCGGCTCTCCGGCGGAACCGGCATCTGATTAATCACGCAGGGGCTATTATAGCACATACATCGGCGGGGGGCAAGGGGAAACGGGAGATTTTACAAAGGCCGCAAACCACTGCGCGAATTGACGGGTCTCTGCTTGACAGTCCGGGATTAAGCGTCTAAAATGGATGCAGATTGTAACGCGACAGGCGAGGGGGAATGACGGATGAAGCCGCAGCCGCAGCTTGCGACGATGATCAAGGGACAGGTTTTCGACGGCTATTTGATGGTGCGCACGGCCACCCAAAGGACCAGCTCCAACGGGGGCAAGTATCTGGACATGACGCTGTGCGACATCTCCGGCGACGTGAACGCCAAGATGTGGGACGGCAACACCCCGCCGCCGCCCGCCGCATCGGTGATCCGCGCGCGGGGCATGATGCTGGAATACAACGGCCATCCCCAGCTTCGGGTGGACAAGCTGCGCCTGGCCACCGAGGCGGACGACTTCGACATGAACGCCCTGACGCCCTGCGCGCCGCTGCCGCCGGACGATATGCTGAATTACATCAAGGGGCGCGTGGAGGCCTTTGAGGACGACGAGCTGAAGGCCCTGGTGCTCAGGCGGCTGGAGGAGTGCGGCGACAGGCTGAGCTACTATCCGGCGGCTTCGAAGCTGCACCACGCCGAGCGCTCCGGCCTGCTGCACCACACCAGCACCATGCTCCGGGCCGCGGAGGCGATCTGTGAAATCTATCCCACCCTGGACGGGGAGCTGCTGGCGGCGGGCGTGGTTCTGCACGATCTGTGCAAGATCACCGAGATGAAGGCCGATTCCATCGGCCTTGTGTCGGATTATACCGCCGAGGGCATGCTGATCGGCCATCTGGTGCAGGGCGTTTCGGAGCTGGCCCGCTGTGGCCGGGAGCTGAACGTGCGCCCCGAGCTGTTGATGATGCTGGAGCACATGATCCTCTCCCACCACGATCTGCCCGAATACGGCAGCCCCAAGCCGCCCATGTTCCCCGAGGCCGAGGCGCTGCACGCCCTGGATCTGCTGGACGCCCGCATCTTCGAGATGAACCGGGAGCTGCAAAACGCCCAGCCCGGCGGCTTCACCGAGCGCATATGGTCGCTGGACCGCAAGCTGTACCGGCGCAGGGAACCGCCGAGGCGCAGGGCCGGGGCGGAGAACGACGGAAACGAGGTACAGACGGAACCATGATGCTGCACGGCCTGCAAAAGATGACGCTGCTGGACTTCCCAGGCAAGGTGGCGTGCACGGTGTTTCTGGGCGGCTGCGACTTCCGCTGTCCCTTCTGCCACAACTATGAGCTGGCGGACGGCAGCGCCAGACCGGTCATGGACGAGGCGGCGCTGATGGCCTTCCTCGAAAAGCGGCGCGGGCTGCTGGACGGCGTGGCCATCACCGGGGGCGAGCCCTGCCTGCGCCCCGATCTGCCGGATCTGATGCGGCGCATCCGGGGGCTGGGCTTCGCGGTGAAGCTGGACACCAACGGGACGCATCCGGCGCTGCTGGATGGGATTTTGCGCGAGGGCATGGCGGATTACGTGGCCATGGACGTCAAGAACAGCCCGGAGAAGTACGCCCGGACCGCAGGGCTGGGGGAATTGGACCTGACGCCCATCCGCCGCAGCGTGGAGCTGCTGAAGGCGGGCGGCGTCGATTACGAATTTCGCACCACGGTGGTGGACGAGCTGCACGAGGCCGCCGACTTCGAGGCCATCGGCGCGTGGATCGCCGGAGCGCGGCGCTGGTTCATGCAGCCCTTCACGGACCGGGACACCGTGCCCTACGGGGGACTGCACGCCCCTTCGGCCCAAAAGATGGAGGCCTGGCTCGGGATTATGAAGCGCTTTGTGCCCGACAGCCGTATCCGCGGCGCGGAATAAACGCCTTTTACCGAAAAATGACATATTATCGTCGCAATTTGACGCCCGTCACACTTCTGTAATCATATGGGTGCGGGCGGGATGCCTGAAATTGCCATCCTGCGCGGGGAAACAGGAAATGGACCGGAGTCTGAAAACACAATATATGACGTTTTTGATAAGGGACAAACACAATATATAGCGTTGTCAGCTCTTGACAACCCCCTTGGTTTGTGGTACGGTAGGTATGCTCCGTTCGGACGCGGTCCGGACGCAGGGACATACACATCACATCCGCCGAGGGGGATTTTTTTCATGTATAAGGTAGTGAAGCGGGACGGCAAGGTAGTGGATTTTTCCATCAGCAAGATAACCGGAGCCATCACAAAGGCATTCGAGGCGACGGAGCGGCAGTACCATCCCAGCGTGATCGAGCTGCTGGCGCTGCACGTGACGTCGGATTTCGAGGACAAGATACGCGACGGGGAGATC
>CACYZW010000035.1 GCA_902778995.1 uncultured Eubacteriales bacterium | reverse complement strand
TGCCGACGGCTCAAATCGAAGATTTGAGGCGCGGCACCGTATGGCGGGGGAAGTGGGTCCCCCGCCAATTACCATTCGCCCGTAGGGTGAATGGTAACGGAATGCGTGAACCTGTCGCGCAAAACCTGCGGATTGTGCGCAAGTGGGGAGGAAACGCGGAAATGACTGGCAACTTCGTTGCAGATATGCGCCTGATGATACGAATTCCCTGGCATGAACCGATTTCCGGTCGGGCGGGCAAACGCGCCCTTTGTGGGAATCCGCAGGCACCGGCAAAGCCGGCACCTGCGATTGAAACCAATGCCGCTCGTTAAGGAAATGCTGCACAATACTCATGGTGCATTAACGGCTGAAATTCAGCCGCCTGCTTTCTGCTGATTTCTTGACTTGCCGCCAGTCTTCACATCAATTTATGGCGTGCCGGCCTGCGGCGTGGCCGTTTTGAAGCGCATGCCAACCCTCATTTCTCCCTCCTCGCCAATTCCCGACAACAAATGACATGTTCAGCCGTTTCCTTTTTCCGCCCTTGCGGTTACAATGAATATGCAGTAAAATAGGAGCTGCGGATATCGCCGGATACGGAGGACTTCCCATGCGCTACGGATACTTTGACGACGCTGCCCGGGAGTATGTGATCGATCGGGTTGACGCGCCCTTCTCCATGACCAATTACCTGGGCACCCAGCGGATGGGCGCGGTGCTCTCCCACAACGCGGGGGGCTATTGCTGGCTGGATTCGCCCCAGTTTCACCGCATCACCCGCTTCCGCCCCAACGGCGTTCCGATGGACTTTCCCGGCCACTACGTCTATCTCCGGGACGGGGAGACGGGGAAATACTGGTCGGTCAGCTGGCAGCCGACGGGCGTTCCGCTGGACGGGGCGAGGTACGCATGCCGCCACGGGCTGAGCTATTCGACCTTCGAGTGCGAATATGAGGGCGTATTTGCCAGCCAGACGCTGTTCATTCCCCGGGAGGCCGGGGCGGAGGATCCGGTGGAAATCTTTGACGTGCGCCTGCGCAACGATTCCGCCAGGCCCCGGACGATCGACGTCACCGGCTACGTGGAGTTCTCGTTTCACAGCATCGACATCGACAACCAGAACTTCCAGATGAGCCTCTACTGCGCCGGATCGTTCATGGAGCGCGGCGCGGCGATCTGCGAGCTGCACTACGAGCCGGACAGCTTCCAGTTCTTCGCGGCTTCCTTCGAGCCGGACGCCTGGGAGGGCACCCGGGACGGCTTCATCGGCCCCTACCGCACCGAGCGCAACCCCATCGGCGTGGAGCGGGGCCTGGCCGGCGGGCATGAGAACGGCGGCAATCCCGTGGGGGCGCTGTCGAAGCGGCTCGTGCTTCAACCGGGCGCGTCGGTGCGGGTGCTGTTCTACCTGGGCACGGGCCGGGGGGATGCGGCGGCGGCTGCCCGACGGCGCTACGACTTCGCGGGAACCGACCGGGCGTTTGAGGACCTGCGCCGCTTCTGGGACGAAAAGCTGGGCGCGCTGCAGGTTTCCACGCCCCATGATAACATGAACCGCAGCCTGAACATCTGGAATTTGTACCAGAGCGAGATCAACGTGCTCTTCTCCCGCTTCGCGTCGTTTATCGAGGTGGGCGGGCGCACCGGCCTGGGCTTCCGGGACACCGCCCAGGACGCCATGTGCATTCCCCACGCCGAGCCCGAGGGCTGCAGGCACCGCATCCGGCAGCTGCTCAACGGCCTGACCTGTGCGGGCTACGGGCTGCACCTGTTCGACCCGGCGTGGTTCGAGGGCGCGGCGGCGGAGGCGGAATGGTCGCCCACGGTGGTGCCCAAGGCTTCGGACAACAGGCGGGTGCACGGCATCGGGGACGCCTGCGCCGACGACGCGCTGTGGCTGATCCCCGCCATCGTCGAATACGTCCGGGAGACGGGGGAGACGGCCTTTTTCGACGAGGCCGTGCCCTATGCCGACAGCCCGGCGGAGAGCGTCTGGGCCCACATGCGGCGCATACTGGACTTCTCCTACGCCCAGACCGGCAGCCACGGCGTCACCAAAGGCCTGCGGGCCGACTGGAACGACTGCCTGAACCTGGGCGGCGGCGAGAGCGCGATGGTTGCGTTTCTGTTGATCTGGGCCACGGAGCACTTCCTGGACGCCGCGCGCCACACGGGCCGGGCGGCGGATGTACAGGCCTACGAAGCGAAGCTGAAAAGCATGAAGGACGCCTGCCAGACGGCGCTCTGGGACGGGGAGTGGTTCCTGCGGGGCTTTACCGCCGACGGGCGGCCCATCGGCAGCCGGGAGGCCGTCGAGGGCAAGGTGCATCTGGAGAGCAATGCCTGGGCGGTTGCCTCCGGCGCGGCGACGCGGCGGCAGGGCCTGTCCTGCATGGACGCGGTGGACGCCTGGCTGTACACGCCCTGGGGCCTGATGCTGAACGCCCCGGCCTTCACGCAGCGGGACGACGGCGTCGGCTTCATCACCCGGGTATATCCCGGCATCAAGGAAAACGGCGCGGTGTTCAGCCATCCCAACCCCTGGGCATGGGTGGCGGAGTGCCGCCTTGGGCGGGGCAGCCGGGCCATGAAGTTCTACGACGCGCTGCTGCCCGAGAACCAGAACGACAGGATGGAGATCCGACAGGCGGAGCCCTACAGCTATTGCCAGTTCATCATGGGCCGGGACCACGCGGCCCACGGGCGGGCGCGGCATCCGTTCATGACCGGCTCGGCCGGCTGGGCCTATTTCGCGGCGACCCGGTACATGCTGGGCGTGCGCCCGGAATTCGACCGGCTGACCGTGGACCCCTGCGTGCCCGGGGACTGGGACGGCTTCGAGGTCGTGCGACGCTGGCGGGGCGCGGTTTACCGCATCCGCGTGGAGAACCCGGCGCATGTGGAGAAGGGCGTGAAGTCCATCGAGGTGGACGGCCTGCCTGCGGATTGCGTGCCCGCGTTCGAGGGCGGGGAACACCGCGTGAAGGTCGTCATGGGATGAACGAACGCGAAGGAGGGCAACGGCATGATACAGTTTGGAACCGGCGGATGGCGCGCCGTCATCGGCGACGGCTTTACCCGCGACAATATACAGAGGGTGGCGATGGCGCTGGGACGCCGCATCGTCCGCGAAGGCGTTCGCCCGGAAATCTGCATCGGCTATGACCGGCGCTTTCTGAGCCGGGAGGCCGCGATCTGGTTTTCCGAGGCCATCACGGGGCAGGGCGTCAAGGTGAACTTCATCAACCTGTCCGGGCCGACCCCCCAAATCATGTTCACGGTGAAGAAGCGGCAGCTGCCCTACGGGGCCGCCATTACCGCGAGCCACAACCCGGCGCTTTACAACGGCATCAAGCTGTTTACCGCCGGGGGGCGGGACGCGCTCCAGGAGATCACCGACGAGATCCAAGACGAAGCCAACGCCATGGCGGAAGCCGACCTGCGCCCGATCGACTTCGAGGAGGGGCGGCGTGCGGGCCTGATCGAATTCATAGATCCCAGGGACGACTACCTGGATTCCATACTCGCGCGCATCGACACCCAGGCCATACGCCGCCGCAGGCCGCGCATCGTGCTGGACCCGATGTTCGGCGTCAGCCTGACGGGCCTTTTGACCATACTCTACAGCAGCCGCTGCGACGTGGACGTGATCCACGACACCCACGACGCCTTCTTTGGCCGCCGCCTGCCCGCGCCCTCGATGGACACGCTGGCCGATTTGCAGCGCCAGGTGATCGAGCACAACGCGGATGTGGGCATCGCCACCGACGGCGACGCCGACCGGCTGGGCGTGATCGACGAGAGGGGCCGATACATCAGCGCCAACGAGATCATCGTGCTGCTGTACTACTACCTGCTCAAATACAAGGGCTGGAGGGGCGCGGCGGTGCGCAACGTGGCCACCACCCACCTGCTGGATCGCGTGGCGGCGAAGTTCGGGGAGCAGTGCATCGAGGTGCCCGTGGGCTTCAAGCACATCTCCGAAGCCATGCAGCGCAGCGACGCGCTGATCGGCGGCGAATCCTCCGGGGGACTAACGGTGCGGGGCCACATCTTCGGCAAGGACGGCCTGTACGCGGCGTCGCTGCTGGTGGAGATGCTGGCGGTCACCGGCAAGTCCCTCTCCGCCCTGGTCCAGGATATCTACGATGAATTCGGCGAAATGCACGTGGCGGAGTTCGACTGGGGGCTCACCGAGGCGCGCAAGGCGGAGATCGGCGAAAGGTTGTTCCGGCGTCGTGAGCTGCCCGCGTTCGGCATTCCCGTGCGCCGCGTCAGCTGGGACGACGGCTGCAAGGTCTATTTTGACGAGGGCTGGATCATCGTGCGCTTCAGCGGCACCGAGCCCCGCGTGCGCGTGTTCGCCGAGGCGCCCACCGTTCAGGGCGCGCGGGCCCTGGTGAAGGCGATGGCGGATTTCCTCAATCTGCCGATGACCATTTGACAACGACCCTGCAACGGGCAATGACGGTTTTCCCGGAAAGCGTCTTTCCCCATTGAGCCTGGTCTGCGCGGTTACAGCGGGAAGCGCTGCCCAATACACCGCTTCGGAGGTAGTCTATGCGCCTGTTTGGAAAGATTCGCGTCCAGCTTGTGGCGATCGTGCTGATCTGCTACATGCTCCCGGTGCTGGTGCTGGGCTTCTACGTGGGCGGCGCGGTGCTCGCGGATTACCAGAGGCGGATGGATTCGGCGCTGACCACGGGCATGGATTATTCGCTGATGCTGACGGAGCAGAGCCTTCAGAAGCTGGTGACGCTCTCCCAGGACGCCGTCTACGACGGGGAACTGGCCGACGCCGCCGCCCAGCGGAACGGCGGGAGCATCTCCGAGGGCGAATTTCTGCGCCGGACCCGCGGTTATCTCGAGCGCAAGTACAGCCGGGAGGCGCTGCTGACCTTTGCGGCCTGCTTCACGCTGGACAATCCGGGGCTGCTGCTGGTCAACCGGGGCGGCGCTGACGCGGCTTCGGAATATCAGGCTTCTGCGCACGATGCGATCCAGGCCATGAGCGCCGCGCTGGACACCCGCGGGCGCTTTGTGGAGGCGGGCGGGCGCGTGTATCTTGTGCGCAACCTGATCAACCTGCGCATGAAGGCCTACGGCATGCTGGTGCTGGGCATCGACGCCCAACGGCTCACGCAGCCCCTTGCGACGCTGGCGCGGGAGTGGGAGGGCCGCCTGGACATCGCCCTGGACGGCGTCGCGCTGAAGGATGTGACCCGAACCGGCGCGGGCGATACGGAGGGGGTCGCCTGGGACGCGCTGCCCCCGGGGCGCATCACCCCCGCGGGCGCGGGGCAATATGCCGTGGCGCGGGACGGCACGAGCCGGGACTACGCGCTTCGGGTCGGGTTGATCCTGGGCCGGAGCCGGCTGTACGGCCAGCTGGACGCCTTCCGCCTGCTGCTCTGGGGGCTGGTGCTGCTGCTGATACCGATACTCGGCGTCATCGCCTGGTATGTGTACAGGCGCATCACCCGCCCCATCGCCATACTCTCGGAGGCGGCGGGGCGCATCGAATCCGGCGAGCTGGGCGTCACCGTGCCCATGCAGGGCGACGACGAGCTGGGGGCGCTGGGCAAGGCCTTTACCAACATGAGCCTGCGGCTCCAGGAGCTGATCGACAGGACCTACAAGGAGGAGATCGCCCTGCGGGACGCCCGCATACAGGCCATGCAGAGCCGCATCAATCCCCACTTTATCAACAACGCGCTGGAGACCATCAACTGGCAGGCGCGCATCGAGGGTTCGGAGACGATCTGCGCGATGGTGGAATCGCTGAGCGTGCTGCTGAACGCGGGCATGTCCCGCAACGACAGGCGGATGCTGACCCTGCGGGAGGAGCTGGAGACGGCGCGGGCCTATTTCTATTTCGTCGGCCTGCGCTTTGGTGAAAAGCTGAGCAGCCGGGTGGACGCCGCGCCGGAGGCTCTGGAGGATGCGCTGCCCGCGCTGACGCTGCAACCGCTGATCGAAAACGCCGTGGAGCACGGCATCGCGCCCGCCGGGGGCGGGGAGATCGTGCTGCGCTGCGCCCACGGGGAGGGTGTGCTGCGGCTGGAGGTCTGCAACACCGGGCGCATGCCGACGCCGGAGGACCGCCGGCGCATCGACGCCGCCCTGAGGGGCGACAGCGAGGGGGGCGCCCACCTGGGGCTTTCCAACATCTGCATGCGCCTGAGGCTGATCTATGGCGACAGGGCGTCCATTCGCGCGGGCACCGACGCGCCGGGTTGGATGCGGGTGACGATCGAGATACCGCAGGGGTGAAGCAATGAAGCGATTTTTTACCATTATTATGATGATGTGCCTGCTGCTTGCGGCGACGGCCGCTGCGGAGGGCGTGATGCTGCGCACGGTGAGCTGCTTTGCCGGGGAGGACGCGGCGGCGATCACCTATGCGGAGCTGCTGCGGGATTACGAGGCGCAGACCGGGAACGTGGTGGAGGACGCCTCCGCCACCAGCGACGAGGGCTGGAAGACGCGGGTGCTCAGCGATTTCGCCGTGGGCAACGAGCCGGACGTGCTGTTCTTCTTCGCCTGCAGCGGCGACTCCGCGCCGATACTGCGCAGGGTGGTGCCCATCGCAGAGATCAACAGCGCCTATCCGGCGCTGAAGCTGCCGGAGAGCGACGCCCTTCGGGAGGCGGACGGCGTCGTCTACGCGATTCCCGCCCGGCCCTACTACGAGGGGCTGTTCGTGAATACCGACCTGTTCGAGCGCTGCGGCGCGCCCCTGCCCCGGACCTGGGCGGAGCTGGAGGCGGCCGTGAGGGTCTTTGCGCAGACGGACATCGTGCCCATCGCGGTGTCCTTTTCGGACATTCCCCACTACCTGGCGGAATGCTGCATACTGGCCTGCGCCCCGGCGGAGGCTTACGCGGCGCGTCCCGCCAATTTCGGCGAGGTGCCGCCCGCCTGGACGGAGGGCATGGCGCAGATCCGCAGGCTCTGCGAAATGGGCGCGTTTCCCGCGGACGCCCTGAACACCTCCGAGGCGGTCACCAGCCAGCTGTTCCGGGACAAGAAGGCCGCCATGCAGTTCGACGGCAGCTGGTTTGCGAACACGATACCCCCGGAGCAGATGGATACCACACGGGTGCTGCCCGTGCCCGTGGCGGAAACCGGCGAAGCCGGCACGGTGATCGGCGGCGTGTCCATGGGCTTTTACCTGACCCGCCGGGCCTGGGACGACCCGCTGCGCCGGGACGCGGCGGTGGCGCTGCTGGCGTGGCTCACCACGCCGGAGCACCTGGCCCGCCTGAACCAGGAGCAGACCGCCGGGGCGCTGCGGGAATCGGCATCGGCGCTGCTGGCGGGGGCCGAATCGCTGCTGGGCCCGATACAGGACGACATGAACAAGGAGGCCCGGGAGAAATGGCTGCTGAACTGCGTGCCCGCAGTGGCGGAGGGCCGCATGACGCCGGAGGAATGCTGGCGGCAGGTGACGGCCCTGTCGCCCTTCGGTGAGTGAGGGGCTGTGCGCTGCAGAACAATACGGGAGGCGAACCCATGTATCGCGTGGTATTGGTGGACGACGAACACATCATATTGAACGGTCTGGCCCGGGCGGTGCCCTGGGGGGAAATGAACTGCCAGGTGGTCGGTACGGCGGGCAACGGCGAGGAGGGCCTTCGGCTGATTCGGGAGATGCGGCCCGACATACTGATGACCGACATCCGCATGCCCAACATGGATGGCCTGAGCATGGTCGCCGCGCTGCGCAGCGAATTTCCAAGGCTGCAGATCACGGTGCTCACGGCCTTCCGGGACTTTGAATACGCCCAGACGGCGCTGAACCTGGGCGTGTGCCGGTATCTGTTGAAGCCCAGCAAGCTGGAAGAGCTGTACGAGGCCATACGCACCATGACGGCGCGGCTGGATGTACTGCCGCCGCTGGCGGAGGGCGCGGCGCCGGAGGACGATCCCGCCACAGAGGGCAGCGTCGCCAGGAACTTCATCGTGCGCCAGGCGTTGGATTACATGCAGGCCCACTGCGCCGAACGGCTGACCCTGGGGGACGTGGCGGAGCACGTCTACGTCAGCCAGTGGCACCTGTCCAAGCTCATCAACCGGCAGCTGAACCAGAGCTTTTTCGACATACTGGCCCGCATGCGCGTGGATCGGGCCAAGGCGCTGCTGGCCGATTCGAGCCTGCGCATACACGCCGTGGCCGAACAGGTGGGCTATGTGGACGTGGCCCATTTTTCCAAGAGCTTCAAGCGGTTGGAGGGTGTGACGCCCGGCGAATACCGGGACAGCCTTGGCGCGCCGCAGAGGCCGGAGAGGCGGGGGATTTGAGATGATGGACATGAAAACGATGGACTGGAAGGCGCTGTTTGACGCGCTCTATCCCGGCTTTTTCGCGGAGCCGTCGATTCGGGCGCTGCCGGCGGACGGCAGTTGGGAGGAGATGGCCCTGTCCCTGCCCGGGTTTTCTGAGAATAACGTGGAGATTCCCGTGCCGGATGGCATCGCCTTCGGCCTTTACAGGGGCGAACTCCAGCCGCTGCGGGCCGAGATTCGGCGGGTGGACGAGGGCTGGCCGGCGTACTACGACGGCAGGCACCGCGTCTACTGCGCCTTCGACGGCGAACGCGTTGCGAGCTTTTGCCTGCTGGAGGACATGGGAACCTGCGGGGGCCTTCGCGTCGCGGGGCCGGGCTGCGTGGGCACGCTGCCTGAATACCGCAGGCGGGGCATCGGGCTGAGGATGGTCCAAAACGCCACGGCCATGCTGGCGGCGGAGGGCTATGACATCGGCTACATCCACTACACCGGCGTCGGCCCCTGGTACGCCCGGCTGGGCTACCGCACGGTGCTGCGCTGGAACCGGGACGGCTTTGTCGAACAGATTTGATTGTGACGAACGCGCCGCCGGACGGCTGGATTTCAGCCGCCCGGCGGCGATTGGCGTTTCAGGGGGAAATCTGTCCGGGGGTGGCAGAGCGGCAAACCCAAAGGGTTTGCCGGTCCGGCCTGCAGGCCGGACTGCCGACGGCTCAAATCGAAGATTTGAGGCGCGGCACCGTATGGCGGGGGAAGCAGCTTCCCCGCCAATGACCATTCGCCCGCAGGGTGAATGGTAACGGTCATCCTTCAAAAAACGAAAATTCAACGAAAGAAAACTGTAGACAAGTCAGGTGATCTGTGTTATAATACAGGTAATGGTCAATGTGCTGACTTTTGTGTCGCGTGTAATGTGCATTGTGCTGGTTTTTTGAGGAAACATTGGCAGGGCCAAAGCATGCGATGCCGGGGATGGCGCGGACCGTGGGAAGCAAAATGCAGAGTCGCGAACGGCCTGCACAATAAGAAAGAGAGGGTATCTGTCATGAAGAAAATCGTTGCCATTCTCCTGGTTGCCATCATGGTTCTGGCCATGGGCGCTGCTGTCGCCGAGGCCAAGGACGTCAAGGACCTGAAGCTGGGCTTCATCCTGGGTTCCCGTGAGCACGCCTTCTATCTGAAGATCGAAGAGGGCATCAACGCCGCCGCTTCCGAGCTGGGCTTCACCGCCGTCGTCGACGAGAGCGACCTGCAGGGCGCCATCGCCACCGAGCGCATCGAGAACATGGTGACCGACGGCATGGACGCCATCTCCCTGGCCTGCAACGAGCCCGCCGCCTGCACCACCGCCATCGAGGCTGCGGACGCCGCCGGCGTTCCCATGTTCACCTTTGACTGTACCTCCTCCGAGACCGACGTCATCAAGTGCTTCGTTGGCACCGACAACTACCAGGGCGGCGTCGTCGGCGGCGAGGCCTGCATCGCGGTGCTGGACGAGCTGGGCCTGAAGGAAGGCGCCACCGTGGGCATCATCGGCTATCCCGAGCCCCAGAGCTGCATCGACCGTGAAAACGGCTGGATGGAAGTCATGAACGCCAAGAAGGACGAGTACAAGCTGAACATCGTCAACATCGGCAACTACAAGGGCGACGCCAGCAAGGCTCAGGAGCTGATGGAGGCTGCCCTGACCGCGAACCCCGAGATGGCCGTGATCTTCACCGTGGGCGATCCCGCCTGCATCGGCGCGCTGGCTGCCATCAAGGCTGCGGGCGCTACCACCAAGATGATCGGCTTTGACGCCAACCCCGAGGCCCATGAGGCCATCCTGGATCCCGAAGACGGCAAGATCTGGGTCGGCGACGTCGCGCAGGATCCCTTCCAGATCGGCCACAAGATCGCCGAGGAAATGGTCAAGTACATGACCGAGGGCACTGTGGACGACCAGACCATCCTGATCGCGCCCTACCTGGTGGACGCTTCCAACGCTGTGAAGCCCGAATAATTCCGGTTAACGAGCGTCGGATCAAACTGTAGAAGCAATGCCAAAGGGCATCCGACGCGGTTCGCCGCGTCGGATGCCCTTTTCAGAACCGTTGCAATTCCTTCCCGACAAGATTGATGTAAAGGGGTGACGAATGTGCAGCCCTGCTTGCAGGCAGTTCATATTACCAAAGTCTTTCCGGGCGTCAGAGCCCTGTCGGACGTATCGGTGGATTTTTATCCCGGCGAGGTACACGCCCTGATGGGCGAGAACGGCGCCGGAAAATCCACGCTCATCAAAATTCTCTCCGGCGTGTACACGCCCACGGAGGGCGATATACTGCTGGACGGTCAGAAAATCGAATTCAAGGGGCCCAGGGACGCCATGGACAGGGGCATCTCGGTCATCCACCAGGAGCTGAGCATCGCCAAGGACCTGACCGTGGCGGAGAACATCTTCCTGGGCGAGGAGAAGACCAGCGGCATGTTCCTGGACAACCGCAGCATGAACGCCCGGGCGCTGGAGCTTCTCAAGCAGATGAAGATGGACGCCATCATCAAGCCCACCGACGTGGCCGGCGAGCTGACCGCCGCCCAGCAGCAGATGGTGGAAATCGCCCGCGTCATCAATAAAAACGCCCGCGTGGTCATCATGGACGAGCCCACCTCGTCCCTGTCCGAGCACGAGATCGACGCCCTGTTCGAGCAGATCCGCATACTGCGCTCCAAGGGCGTGGCCATCGCCTATATCAGCCACCGCATGAAGGAGATCTTCGAGATCTGCGACCGCTCCACGGTGCTGCGTGACGGCTGCTTCGTGCGCACCGACCTCATCAAGGACATCACCGAGCACGATCTGGTGGCCAGCATGGTGGGCCGCGAGATCGACGATTATTTTGTGCATACCGAGCATACCCGCGGCGAGGAGACCCTGCGCGTAGAGGGCCTGACCCACGGGAAGCAGTTCAAAAACGTGTCCTTCACCGCCTACAAGGGCGAGATACTGGGCATTGCGGGCCTGGTGGGCGCGGGCCGCACCGAGACGATGGAGACCATCTTCGGCGCGCGCCACGCCGACAGCGGCAAGGTGTTCGTAAACGGCAAGGAGGTTCACTTCAAGAGCCCCAAGGACGCCATCGCCCACAAGATCGGCATGGTTACCGAGGATCGCCGCACCACGGGCCTGATGCTCAAGGCCATGATCAAGGACAACGAGGTGCTGCCCAGCCTGATCTACCACATGAAGAGCATGGGCTTTGCCGACCAGAAGTGGATCGATACCGTCAGCAAGGAATACGTCGGCAAGCTCCGCGTCAAGACGCCCAGCGTGGAGACCATCATCGGCAACCTTTCCGGCGGCAACCAGCAGAAGGTGGTTCTGGCCAAGTGGCTGATCGCCGAGAGCCAGATACTGATACTGGACGAGCCCACCCGCGGCATCGACGTCAACGCCAAGTCGGAATTCTATACGCTGATGAACGACTTCGTGGATCAGGGCGGCACCATCGTCATGGTGTCCTCCGAATTGCCCGAGGTGCTGGGCGTCAGCGACCGCATCATCGTGATGTGCGAGGGCCGCGTCACCGGCGAGCTGAGCCGCGAGGAGGCCACCGAGCAGAAGATCATGTACCTGGCCAGCCAGGTGGACTGATCGCCAATCACCCTTTAAAGCATTGTAGAGAGGTGTAAACAAATGGCAGAAAAGAACGTGCAGTCCAAGGGCTTCAGCGCCAAGGACTTTCTGGTGAAGAACATGGTGGTCGTGATCCTGGTCGCCCTGATCCTGGGCTTTGGACTGGGCACGGCCGGTAAGTTCTTCCAGGCGAACAACCTGATAAACCTGACCACGCAGATGGCGATCAACGCCATGCTGTCCGCCGGTCTGACCTACGTCATCATACTGGGCGGCATCGATATCTCCGTCGGCTCCGTCGCGGCGCTGGCGGGCGTCATTTCCACCCTGATCGCGGTGCAGATCCCGGGCCTTTCCAAGCTGGGTTCCATACCGATACTGATCATCCCGGCGCTGGTGGTGGGCGTTATCTGCGGCTCCTTCAACGGCTTCATGATCAGCCGCATGAACGTGGTGCCCATGATCGCGACCCTGGCCATGCAGACCATCGGCCGCGGCCTGTGCTTCATCTTCTCCGGCGGCACCGCCGTATCCGGCATCCCGAAGACCTACGGCTTCGTGGGCGCGGGCCGCTGGCTGGCCACCGAGGGCAACCCCAACGGCTGGATCCCCAACATCACCATATTCGTCATCATCATGGTGGCCGCCGTGCACATCCTGCTGAGCAAGACCGTGTTCGGCCGTCACGTGTACGCCACCGGCTCCAACCAGCAGGTGGCCCACCTGGCCGGCGTCAACACCAAGAACGTGGTGTTCCTGGGCCACGTGATCTGCTCCGTCATGGCGGCCATGGCGGGCGTGCTGAACGCCTCCAAGCTGAACAGCGGCCAGCCTGCGGCCTGTGACGGCTACGAGATGTACGCCATCGCCGCGACGGTGCTGGGCGGCACGTCGCTGACGGGCGGCAGCGGCTCGGTCGCCAGGGCCATGATCGGCTGCGCGGTCATCGCCGTCATCAACAACGGCATGAACCTGATGCACATCGACTCCTACTGGCAGAAGGTCGTCATCGGCGCGATCATACTTTTCGCCGTCATACTGGACATGGCGCAGAAGAAGAAGAGGGTCTGATTTCGTTACTGCTCAGCCTACGGCTTCACAGTAACGGTCGAAGGGGGACAGGTCCCCCTTCGAGAAAACCCCCTGTCAGATTTTGCTTGATTTTCAGGGAAAATCCGGCCGCAAAATCTGCAAGGAAGGCATTTTTCTTCTGGAAAATGGGATTTTCCGACAGAAAAATGCCGGCGGTGTCGGCGTACACGCCGCCGCCCCCGAATTGAAAATGAAGACCCTGGATTGCAACCTGATTTCAGAGCATTCGCGTTGTGAGGTGACGCTATGCATTGGTTTGGCGAGACGAGAGAGAACTATTGCCCCATGTGGTTTGAATCCATGGCCCGAACCTTCCCCGAGCGCTGGCGCGATCTCGGGGTGCAGGGCCCCGGCGCCGCGCTGGCAAAGCGCGTGCCCACCCCGGACAGGGTGGCCGTGATCATTAGCGGCGGCGGCTCCAACGGCCCGTTCATCCCCGGCTTCGTGGGCGAGGGCCTGGCGGATTGCGCGGTGGTGGGCCCGCCCTACACCGCGCCCAGCGCCTACGCCATCTACGAGGCGGGGCTGAAGCTGGGGCGCGAGAAGGGCGCGCTGCTGCTGTACAACAACTTCATGGGCGACTATCTGAACAACGACATGGCCTCGGAGCTGCTGGCGCTGGAGGGCGTTCAGACCGAACAGGTGCTCTGCCGGGACGACATGGGCACCGCCATCGGCGAGCCCCGGGAAAACCGGGGCGGGCGCATCGGCATCGCCTACGTCATCCGCGTGGCCGCCGGGGCCGCCCGCGAGGGCAAATCCCTGCAGGAGGTCGCCCGGCTGGCCCGCAAGACCGATGCCAGGTGCTCGACGCTGAGCCTTGCCGTGGAACCCGGTTCGGCGTTCATCACCTTCGGCAAGGGCATCTCCGGAGAGCCGGGCTTCCACAGCCGGGAAAACGCCACGGTGACCGCTGCGGCGGAGGAGATGATCAGCCTGCTGCTGGAGGATGTGAAGCCCCGGGCCGGCGAGAAGGTGTACATGCTGGTGAACCGGCTGCGCCTGACCAGCTATTCCGACAGCTTTGTGATGGCCGGCCTCATGGAAAAGGCCCTGCGCAGCCGCTGCCCTGTGGCGCAGGTGCGCGTGGGCGGCTACCAGCAGGTGACCGACACCTACGGCTACACCGTGACGCTGCTGTGTGCCGACGATGAAATCGCGCCCTATCTGGA
Organism: uncultured Eubacteriales bacterium; assembly: GCA_902778995.1. GTDB lineage: Bacteria > Bacillota > Clostridia > Christensenellales > Aristaeellaceae > UBA2862. The sequence continues at coordinate 6,856 of CACYZW010000035.1, read as the reverse complement.
CGCGCCCGTTGTCGGAGACGGATTTTTAATGTAACGACAAAGCGGGGTGAACGATCCCAATGGACAAGGCGAACGCAACCGCGCTGAGAACGGCGATGATCGCCGCGGCGGACGCCATCGTCGCCGCCGAGCCGGAGCTGACCCGCGTGGACATGGTCATCGGCGACGGCGACCATGGCATCGGCATGAAGACGGGCTTTACCGCCCTCAAGCGCGAATTGCTTGCGAACGAATACGAATCGCCCTACGCGCTGTTCCACGCCTGCGGGCTGTGCCTGGTCAAGAGCATGGGCGGCTCATCGGGCGTGCTGTTCGGCACGCTGCTGATCGGCGGGCTGGAGGCCATACGCGGCCTGGATTGCCTGGACGGGGCGGCGATGTGCGCCTACTTTTGCGGCGGCATCGACGCCGTGATTCGCAGGGGCAAGGCCAAGGCCGGCGACAAGACCATGGTGGACGCCCTGTTGCCCGCGAAGGCGCACATGGAGCGCGCGCTCGCGGACACGGACAGCGTTGAAAGCGTCCTGAAGGCCGCCGAAGCCGGCGCGCTGGAGGGCGTCGAGGCCACCAAGGCCATGCTGCCCCGGCTGGGCAGATCGAAGAATTTCAGGGAGAGCGCCATCGGCTGGCCCGATCCCGGCGCGATTTCCGTGTCGGTGCTGTTCGGGGGCATGGCGAAGGCATTGGCATAACAAGCGCCGCAAGGGCGGCATCAAACAAGAGGAGGAATACAACCCATGGCATTGGTACGAGTCAGTGAAATATTGAAATTGGCGGATAAGGCCAACACTTCCGTGATCGCGTTCAACAGCTCCGACTACAACATGATCCATTCGGTATTCACCGTGGCCGAGGAGCTGAAGAAGCCCGCGCTGGTGATGCTGGACCCCCGCCACGCCGCGCTTTGGGGCTGGGGCAACCCGGAGGTCTACGCCAAGATCTGCATCGAGGAGGCCAAAAAGGTAACGGTGCCCGTCAGCTTCCATCTGGATCACTGCAGCGATTATGACTTCATCATGCGCTGCCTCAAGGCCGGTTTCCCGTCGGTCATGTACGACGGCTCCATGCTGTCCTATGCCGACAATGTGGCGAATACACGCGCGGTCGCCCGCGTTGCCCACGCGATGGGCGCGGACGTGGAAGCCGAGCTGGGCCACGTAGGCTTCGCCGCCACCGAGACCGACCAGGACGACCTGGACCTGTACACCAAGGTGGACGTGGCCGCCCGCTTCTGCGAGGAAAGCCACTGCGATTCCCTGGCCGTCGCCATCGGCACGGCCCACGGCTTCTACAAGAAGACCCCCAAGCTGGATCTGCAGCGCCTGCAGGACATCAACGCCGCGACCGATACGCCCCTGGTGCTGCACGGCGGCAGCGGCGTGCCGGACGACCAGCTGGTCAAGGCCTTTAAGATGGGCATCAACAAGTTCAATGTCGGCACCGAGTACTTCTACCTGTACTATCAGGTCGTCAAGGAGTACGTCGCCGCCGGCAACGAGGACATCTTCAACATGCAGATGCTGGTACAGGAGCGCCTGATGGCATACCTGCGCAAGAAGATGCAGCTGAACACCATGACGTTGAGCGGCCCGGTGGAGCTGTCCGCGCGTCCCTTGCCCGACCTGAAGACGGGCGTTCCCCAGGGCGGCGTGCTGTAATAACTCACTTTGCTGATCCGATGAAAAAAGGGGCTGTCTCCATTTTGAGACAGCCCCCTTTGAATGCCAGGCGTCAGGCCTTGCCGTCGCAGCCGCATACCTTCATGCGGTTCATCACCAGTTCCTTGACCGCCGCCATGCCCGCCTTGCAGAACACCTTGGGGTCGAAGGCCTTCGGGTCGTCCTGGGCCACCCTGCGGCAGGCGTCGGTGAAGGCCTTGCGCAGCTCCGTGGCAAAGTTGACCTTGCAGATGCCCCGGCTCACGCAGTCCCGCACGTCCGCGTCGGTCAGGCCGGAAGCGCCGTGCAGCACCAGGGGGATGTCCACCACCTTGCGAATCTCCGACAGGCGCTCCTTGTCCAGCACGGGGGTGCCCACGTAGAAGCCGTGGGCCGTGCCGATGGCCACCGCCAGCGAGGTGACGCCGGTGCGCTCCACGAAGGCTTTGGCCTCCATGGGGTCGGTGTTGGTGTCGGCCACGGCCACCAGGTCGTCCTCCTTGCCGCCGACCTTGCCCAGCTCGGCCTCGCAGGGGATGCCCACCGCCGCAGCCACGTCGGCCACCCGGCGGCTGACGGCCACGTTTTCCTCAAAGGGCAGCTTGGAGCCGTCGATCATCACCGAGGTATAGCCCGCGTTGATGGCCTGCACGGCCAGTTCGAAGCTGCTGCCGTGGTCCAGGTGCAGGCACACCGGCACAGCGGCGTGCTTCGCCTCCGCCGCGACCATGGCGGCGAACATGTCCAGGCTGGCATAGCGGATGGTGGAGGGGGTGGTTTGCAGCATCACCGGGGCGCGCAGTTCCCCGGCGGCGGCGATGATGGCCTTGACCATCTCCATGTTTTCACAGTTGAACGCGCCCACGGCATAGCCCCGCTTCCGGGCGTCCAGCAGCATACTTTCAGAAGTAACCAGCGGCATTGCGATACCTCCTATTTCGTGGCGTACTCGTAGTCCTGCATGAACAGCATGATGCCGTACAGCGCCAGCGCGCGGGGATTCTTTTCGATCTCGCCCGAACGGACGGCGTCGAACTGCCGGGGCATGTACTGGTGCAGCATGTTCATGGGAATGTCATACCGGGTCAGGTTGTCGAACAGCTTGTCGATGGCGGCCTGAACCTCGGGCAGGTTGATGTAGTACCGGGCGCGGTCGGAAAAGCTGTAGCGCCGGGCCAGCCAGGTGGCCTTGGCGTCGCCGTGATAGTGCTTCTGCCAGTTGTCCGGCTTTGCGAGCATCGCCTGCTCCAGCACCTCCGGGAACCAGGCCCGTTCCTGGGGCGGAACCAGCTCGGCCTCCATGCAGGACAGGGCGAAAAGCGCCTCCCGCAGCCCGTAGGTCAGCGCCGGGCCCACCTTCAGTATGGCGATGCCGTCCTCCGCCATCTGCTTCAGGCATTCGGCGGTCTGGTAGTCCGAGGAATGGCCCTCGAACACGATCTCGGGGTAGTCCCCGAGGGCGGCGCAGAGCGCCTTTGCGTTTTCCCGGCTGTACAGGAAAACCTGGTCGTCGCCGAACTCCACGCCCGGCTGCACCACGATGGCGATCACGTCGTTCCAGCCCTGTGCAAGGCCCGCCTCGGCAAAGCAGCGCTTGTAGGTGTCCACGGTGTCCCGGAAGGCCTCGGGCTTCGTGACGGACAGGGAATCCTCCGCCTCCTGCGCGCCGCCGGGGATGGGCACCTCCGAGCCGATGACGAACACGGGCCGCAGCGCGTCGGGCTTTTCCGCCCTGAGGGCGTCGTAGGCCTGCATGCAGGCCCGGTACAGCCGTATGCCCCGCCGGGCGACGACTTGGGTTGCCAGCGGCCCCTCCGGGTCGTCGGCCAGCTTCATGCTGGTGTCCAGGTGGATCTTGGTGAAGCCGGCGCGCACGAATTCATAGACCAGCGTCTCGGCCTTCTCCATGGCCGTGGCCTCCGGCTCGTTCTGCCAGGTCAGCGGCCCCAGGTGGTCGCCGGCCAGTATGACCTGCCTCTCCGGCACGCCCAGCCGCCCGGCCATGTCCAGCACCAGCCTGTAAAAGTCCGCCGGAACCATGCCGGTATAGCCGCCGAACTGGTTCACCTGGTTGGCGGTGGCCTCGATCAGCACGGGCCTGTTCAACGCCTTTGCCCGCAGCAGCGCCGCCTCCAGCGCCAGCCCGTTGGCCGTGCAATAAGAGGGGATGCCGCACTTTTCGCCGGCCCTGCGGCGGTCGATCATTTCCCGAAGGGGATGCTTCATCTTTCTCCCTCCCTCATCATGCGTTGTCGGCGATCATCTTTTCCACGGTCTGCCGGGAGATGTCGCCCTCCATCGGGCCGAAGGCCGCCGCGTTCAGCGCGCCCGCCGCCGCGCCCATCTGCGCCGCGCCCTTGAGGCTCTTGCCCTCGGCAAGGCCGCAGATGAAGGCCGCGTCGTAGCTGTCGCCCGCGCCGGTGGCGTCCACCTGGGTGACCTTGTACACGCCCATGGTCTCGGCCAGGCCGTTTCTGTCGTAGATCTTCGAGCCCTCGCTGCCGCTCTTCAACACCACCAGCTCCAGGCTGGGATTGTCGGCGAAGGCCTTTGCGATGGCCTTGTCGATGTCGTCCTCGCCGGTGATCATGCGGATTTCAGACCGCCCCGGCATGAAGATGCTGCAATTCAGGTAGACCTCCCGCACCACGTCCATGGCCTTCGGGTCGCGGAGCATCTCCAGGCGCACGTTCGGGTCGAAGCTGACCTTCGCGCCCAGCCCCTTCAAAAGCCGCATGGTCTTTATGATCTCCTGGCCGAAGGGAACGGAGGCCATCAGCGAGCAGCCCATGATGTGGAAGTATTTGCAATCCTTCAAATCGTCGGCCATCTCCGGGGCCTTCGCCATCACGGCGGGGGTGTTGTTGATGTGGAAGATGAACTTGCGCTCGCCGTCGGAGAAGTAGGTCACGAAGGCCGCGCCGGTGGCGGCGGCGTCCGAGACCAGCACCCGGCGGGTGTCCACGCCCACCGCGTTCAGCCGGTCCAGTATGTTCTTGCCGAAATCGTCGTTGCCCACGCCGGAGATGATGCCCGTGCCGTGGCCCAGCCGCGCCGCAGTGCTGGCAAAGATGCCCGGCGCGCCGCTGGGGAAGGGCCCCCGGAAGGTCTCGCCGGTCTCGTACAGCTGCACGTCCTCCCGCGCGCGCATGATCTCAACCAAAAGTTCGCCCATAATCATGATTTCCGCCATATATACGCTTCCCCTTTCAATACATAATAGCCCTGATTCTATTGTAAAGCATTTGTTGATGAAATGCAAGCGGAGTTTTGGAGGGGCCAGGGCATGGACGGTTTTGAAGCGCCCAAATAAAGGTGCTTCACGGAACGTTGAGGGATGATAACTCCCTCCGACCCGCTTCGCGGGCCACCTCCCTCGGAGAGGGAGGCTTTTGATGCGGTTATACGACCTAAAGGCTCCCTCCTTGAGGGAGCTGGCTGGCCGTCAGGCCAGACTGAGGGAGTTCCCCGAAATCCCACAACCATCCGCGAAGCGCCAAAACAAAGCCATCCCTTCCCGGACGACGGTGTACCGGGAAGGGATGGCGCGACAGAGGGCCGTCCCCGCGTCAGATTACTTCATGACCACCAGCACCGGGTAATCCGTATAATAGGGATCGGTGCAGACGGTTCCCTCCGGCATATCCCTGTGCCCAAACTTTCCTTTGGGCAGGCTATGGACGATCGTTTCCATCACGGCGTCCTGCTCCTCCGTTAGCTTGGCCTTCCTTTGATCGATATCGGCTTCTAACTCTTCCTCGGTCTTGGATTTGCGTCTTTCCCGCGATGTTTCTCTGCAGCCGCCTGCCGATCTCCGCCAGGATCGCGGTGTTGAAGCCCGCGAAGCTGCCGTCGGGCGCCACGTAGTCCATGGGCGGCAGGGCGCCGGTGACCGCGACCCGGATCGGCTCCCCTTCAAACGCCTCGAAGGCGATGGCCTCGGTCTCGCCGGTCCGGGACGCCTCGGCGATGTGCTTGAGTACCAGGGCGTCCAGCGTGCCGTCCGCCTTCATGTCCGCGATGGCCTGGTTGAATTGGTCCCGCAGGTCCGCGTTCGCCTCCAGCATCATGAAGGCGTAGCCGTCGCTGATCCGTTCCAGCAGGTTCTGAACGAAATCATCGGATTCCGGGAAGTTGAATACACTGGGCTGAACCAGCCGATCGTTCGTGGCACAGAGATAGTCCGCCGTGGACTTCGGCGCCTGGATCGCGCCGATGTCGCCGGCCTGCAGGGCCATCAGCAGCGCGTCCGTCGTGTCGTAAAACCTGACCTGCAGATTGAGCGTTTCCGCGCCCCCGGGCATCCCACCGGGCAGCTCCAGCACGCCGTGGGCCCTAAAGTATTTCAGGGCGGGCTCCTTGGCGGTTTCCCTCGCCAGGTATTCCTCCTCGGTCAGGTTCAGGTAGGAGAGTACGCCGATGGTCAGCGCAGAGCCGCCTTCCGCGACCGCGCCGCACGGGATCAGGGCGAGGGCCATGGCCAGCGCCAGCAACAGGGTCATCCATCTCTTCATTGGGTTGCGCCTCCTTCTTGGTTCTGTGTGTATCTCGCGACAGCGGGGACGGTCCGCGCTGTCATCTTTCCAAAATGAGCCTCTGAATATGGCGTGTTACAGCATTTTCCCGGACAAATGCAAGTCGGTTCAGCGGCCCTCGGCGGGGGACATCACGTAGGGCGCGGTGACGCTCACCGTCTCCAGCACCTGGTAGCGGTCCATTTGCAGGTGCTTCTTCATCTGCAGGGCTTCCTCGATGGGGGTCTCCACCATGTCGCCGCCCCGGGTGCCGATGACGCAGTTGCCCCGGCCCTCCACGAAGGCCTTCACGGCGAAGTAGCCCATGCGGGTGGCGGTTTCGCGGTCCCGGGCGCTGGGGGTGCCGCCGCGCTGGATGTGGCCCAGCACGGTCACGCGGGGCTCGATGCCGATGGCCTCGTGGATCCGCTTGCCGATGTCCACGGCGCTGCCCACGCCCTCGGCCACCACGATCATGAAGTGGGTGCTGCCGGCCAGGCGGGCGCTGCGGATGCGCTCGATCACGTCCCGCTGGAAGTCCATCTCCCGCTCGGGCACCAGCACGGCGGTCGCGCCCACGGCGATGCCCACGTACAGCGCCAGGAAGCCGGCGTTGCGGCCCATGACCTCCACCACCGAGCAGCGCTCGTGGCTCTGCATGGTGTCCCGCAGCCTGTCGATGCA
>CACYZW010000034.1 GCA_902778995.1 uncultured Eubacteriales bacterium | reverse complement strand
ACCGAAGCCCAAAGGGTAAACGTAAAGCCGAGACGGTAAATCAGGAGGTTGTCGGACGAAAGATGTGTGTCTTACCCCGGGAGGCCCGGTCAGCGAGGCGAAAGCCGAGTGCGAAAAAAAAGCGAGTGACCGGGAGTCAGCTGAGGCCATAGTAGGGGAGCACCAGACCCCCAAAGGGCCTAATGTCGTAACAATGCGAATCGCTGTAAGCAAGGTCAGGATATTCCGAAACCGAAGAAAAGCCCAACAAGCGGGAACGTAAGCCCGTGGAGGCCGAAGGACGGCGGGGAGATTTCAGGCAACTTTACAAGCAGAAGGAGACGCAACAAGTGGAACTGATTGACAGGATTCTAAGTGACGGGAACATCGAAGCTGCAATTCATGCGGTAAAGAGCAACAGAGGTGCAGCCGGAATCGATAAGATGACGGTGGATGCTCTGGAAGGGTATTTTGTGGAGCATGGCAAGGAAATCAAGGAACAAATCCGTGCGAAGAAGTACCAGCCGGAGCCGGTAAGACGTGTATACATTCCAAAGGCAAATGGAAAGCAGCGGCCGTTAGGGATACCGACGGTAGTGGACAGGGTCATCCAGCAGGCGGTGGCGCAGGTGCTGAGCAAAGGCTATGAGCGCTATTTCAGCGAATACAGCTACGGATTTAGGCCGAACCGAAGCCAGCACATGGCAGTAGAGAAGGTACTGGAGTACCTGAACGAAGGCTGTGAATGGGTGGTAGACCTTGACATTGAGAAGTACTTCGACACAGTGAATCATGACAAGCTGATTTCCATACTCAGGGAGCGAATCAATGACGCGCCAACCCTCCACCTGATAAGGAGCTTTCTGAAAGCAGGAGTAATGGAAGATGGGTTGGTCAGCCCGACAGAAGAGGGTGTGCCGCAAGGCGGCCCGCTGTCGCCGGTGCTGAGTAATGTGTACCTTGATAAGTTCGACAAGGAGCTTGAAAGCCGGGGACTGCGCTTTGTCCGATTTGCTGACGATTGCAATATCTTTGTGAAGAGCGAGATGGCGGCGAACCGGGTGATTGCGAGCGTGAGCAGTTGGCTTGAGCGGAAGCTGAGGCTGAAGGTGAACGCGAGCAAGAGCAAAGTCGTAAGGCCGACAGGCAGCACTTTTCTTGGCTTTGCGTTCTGGAAGTCGACGGACGGGTGGAAACCGAGGCCGGCCAAGGAGCGGAAGAACAGGATATGCGGGAAGGTCAAAGCGACCTTATGCAGGAAAAAGGCGGCGGCAGTGCCGCTGGGCTATACGTTCACGAAGCTGAACCAAGTAATGCGAGGATGGATAAATTACTACCGAATCGGCAACATGAAGGTTTGGCTGAAAGACAATTTCGGCCCATGGATGCGGCACAAAGTGAGAGTGGTAATACTCAAACAGTGGAAGAAGCCAAAGACGATTTACAAGAATCTGATGCGCCTGAATATCAGACTGCATTGCAATATGTCCGAAGAGGATATCTACAAGGTAGCCAATTCGCGCCTTGGATGGTACGGAAAAGCTAACGGCGATGTGGTCAATTTCCTGCTGAGCCCAAAGGTGCTATCTTTGCCCAATAAGAAAGAGAACCGGCCTGGACTGGTCGATCCTCTCACTTATTACCTGGGTAATACTTGAATCCATGTTACGATGTAGCGCCGTATACCTGACCGGTATGTACGGTGCAACGGGAGGGGCGATGGCTAACGCCCTCCCTCTACCCTATTCCGCCAATTTGTAGATCAATTCCTTTGTCTTCTCCCAGCCCAGGCACGGATCGGTGATAGACCTGCCGTACATGCCCTCGCCGGGCTTCTGGCAGCCGTCCTCCAGGTAGCTTTCCACCATCAGCCCCTTGACCAGACCGTGGATATCCGCGGATAGCGCGCGGCTGTGCATCACATCCTTGCAGATGCGGATCTGCTCTAAATACCGCTTGCCAGAGTTGTTGTGGTTAGCGTCCACGATCACGGCGGGGTTTTGAAGCCCGCTCTTCTTGTAAAGCTCCAGAAGCTCCCACAGGTTTTCATAGTGGTAGTTGGGATGGGAGCGTCCGAAGTTGTCCACGAAACCCCGCAGGATGGCATGGGCCAGCGGGTTGCCGGAGGTGCGCACCTCCCAGCTCCGATAGATGAATTCCTGGGGGCTCTGGGCCGCGGCGATGGAATTCATCATCACGGTGATGTCCCCGGCGCTGGGGTTCTTCATGCCCGCCGCCACGCCCAGACCGCTGGCCACCAGGCGGTGCTCCTGATTCTCCACGGAGCGCGCGCCGACGGCCACATAGCTCAGCAGGTCGGAGAGGTAACTGCCCACGCCCTTGGTGCGGGGTTTGTTGGTGTACACCCGGGGTACGATCATCAGACGGTCCCGGACCTGCTGTTCCACCTCCGAAAGCCGGTGCATGTAATCCAGCACGGCGTCCTCCCGGTCAGCGGAGCAGGGCCCGATGATCAGCAGCAGACGGTCGTCTGCGCCAGTGAGAATGTCCGCGATCTGCCCGTCCCTCGCCGCCTTCCGGCGCTTCATTTCTTCCCCAATAGGATAGTCCCGCAGCAGCTCCTGGGGCAGGGGCATCCTGCGCACGAATTCCATTTGCATTTGAATCATTCCGTTTCTTTATGAGAGCAGTATCCTGTCGTTGGCGAACGCCTCGCCGCTGGCTTTAGCGAAGGCCTCCATCAGCATCTCCACGGTTAGGTGCTTCTTTTCATCTCCGGAAACGTCCAGGATCACGCGACCCTCGTTCATCATGATCAGCCGGTTGCCATAGCGTATGGCGTCGCGCATGTTGTGGGTGACCATCAGGGTCATGAGGTGGTTTTCGGTCACGATCTGCTCGGAAAGCTCCAGCACCTTTTGAGCGGTGCGGGGGTCCAGCGCGGCGGTGTGCTCGTCAAGCAGCAGAAGCTTCGGTTTCTTAAGCGTCGCCATCAAAAGCGTCAGCGCCTGACGCTGGCCGCCGGAGAGCAGGCCCACCTTGGCGGTCATGCGGTCCTCCAGGCCCAGGCCGAGCCTTGCGAGCTTTTCCCGGTAGGCTTCCCGTTCCTGGCGGGTGATGCCGATCCTCAGCGTGCGCTTCTGGCCCCGGCGGGCGGCGAGGGCCAGATTCTCCTCGATCTGCATCGTGGCGGCGGTGCCGGTCATCGGATCCTGGAACACTCGCCCCAGCAGCGCGGCGCGGCGGTACTCCGGCAGGTGGGTGAGCTCGTAGCCGTCGATGGCGATATTGCCACTGTCGATGGGCCAGACTCCTGCGATGGCGTTCAGCATGGTGCTCTTGCCCGCGCCGTTGCCGCCGATCACGGTCACGAAGTCGCCGTCCGCAAGGCGCAGGTTCAGCCCGTCCAACGCCACCTTTTCGTTGACGGTCTTGGGGTTGAAGGTCTTTCGCACGTTCACCAGCTCAAGCATGGCCCCTGCCCCCTTTCAAATTCGCCTTCCAGTAGGGTACGGCGAGGAACACGGCCACGATCAGCGCAGACAGCAGCTTCAACAGGTTCGTATTCAGCCCCAGCCACAGCACCACCTGTATGACGATGTAGTAGATCACCGCGCCGATGGCCACGCCGGTGAGCTTCAACGCGAAGTTGCGGAACAGCTTTCCGAAGATCACGTCGCTGATGATGACGGCGGCCAGGCCAATCACAATGGCCCCGCGGCCCATATTCACGTCCACGAAGCCCTGGTAGTGGGAGAGCATGGCCGAGGACAGCGCCACGATGCCGTTGGAGATCATCAGGCCCAGGATCTTGCAGACGTTCGTGTTGATGCCCTGGGCGCGGCTCATGGCCCCGTTGGCGCCGGTGGCGCGCAGGGAGCTGCCCAGCTCCGTTCCAAAGAACCAGTAAAGCACAGCGATCACCAGTACCAGCACGATGAGGGATGTGAAGATCGGGTTGGACAGATCGAGCGCCCGCACGTTGCGCTGGCTGACGATCAGCGCGTACTTGGTGACGTTGATACCCTGATTGGCCTTGAAGCCCATGATGGCCAGGTTGATGGAATACAGCGAAAGCTGAGTGAGTATGCCGGACAGGATCGGCGGAATGCCCATGGCGGTGTGGAAGATGCCGGTCACGAGTCCCGCCAGCATGCCCGCGACTATCGCGCACGCAAGCGCCAGCCACACGTTGAGGCCATTCAGCATCAGCATCACGCACACCGCGCCGCCGGTGGCCATGGTGCCGTCCACGGTCAAGTCCGCCAGGTCTAGCACCTTGTAGGTGATGTACACGCCGATGGCCATGATGCCCCAGATCAGCCCCTGGGCCACCGCGCCGGGAAGGGCGTTTAATAGAGATGTCAGGTTCAAGGCAATTCCTCCAGACAGGTCAGGGAGGGGGATCGGTCCCCCTCCCGTTTATGGATTACTGAATGGCCATGTAGTCCTCGGGCACGGTCACGCCCAGCAGCTCGCAGAGCTCGGTGTTGTACTCCTTAGTGACGTTGGGAGCAAACGCGACGTTCAGCGTGGCGACGTCCGCGCCGTTCACCAGCACCTCATAGGCCATGTCGCCGGTGGCGTAGCCCAAGTCGTAGTAGCTGATGGACAGGGTGGCCACACCGCAGCCCTTGCAGATGCCCTCTTCACCGGCGATGACCGGTTTCATGGCGGGCTCCACCACGTTGCGAATGGCCTCGGTGCAGGAGGCGGCGGTGTTATCGGTGGGAATGTAGATCACGTCGCTGCCGTCGCAGGCAGACTGGGTGACGGAGGCTACATCGTTGGAATCGGCGAAGGTGTATTCCACACATTCATAGCCCATGTCCGTCAGATACCCGGTGATCACGTCCACCTGATACTTGCTGTTCGGCTCGGCGGAGCAGTACAGCAGGCCCACAACCTTGGCATCCGGAAACAGTTCGTTCAGCATCGCAGCCTGCTCATCCAGCGGGGCCAGGTCAGATGTACCGGACACATTGATGCCCGTCGCGCCGGTCCAGTCGTCGATGTCCAGCGCTGTAGCGTAATCGGTGACGGAGGTGCCCAGGATCGGGATATCACCGGTGGCGGCCACGGCGGCCTGCAGGGCGGGCGTAGCATTGGCCATGATGAGATCCACATTGTTCGACACGAAGCCGTTCACGATGGTGGAGCAGGTGTTGGAATCGCCGGAGGCGTTCTGGACATCAAAGGTGACGGCGTCGCCCAGCTTCTCGGTCAGGGCGTCCTGGAAGCCCTGGGTGGCGGCGTCCAGCGCGGGGTGCTGAACCAGCTGGCAGATGCCCACGGTGTAGGTTTCTTCGGCAATGGCGGCCATGCTCAGGCAGAGCATGCTGGCGATGAGGATGGCAAGCAGTTTCTTCATAATGGGGTTCCTCCTAAGAAAGAATGTATCATAAAAGCGGCCCCCCATCTGGAGAGCCGCCTCGATGATCCTTGATCCATGTCCGCGATTCTTCAGATGGGAAACGGCGTAAACCAAAAGCCAAAAATGCCAAAAAACAACTGCGCAAAGAAAAATCGCACAGCATTGAAATTGACATACAAAGTCTTCGCAACGCGGCAGATAGCGAGGCGAGAAACGGTACAATAACTATGATGACGACACTTCATACCATTTCCCACCTTCCCTGTTCCTTTGATTGGCATTATATCACGAACCAAGAAAATGTCAACAGCACGCAACCATGCTAAAGCGTTAAAATATTATTATGAAAAACCCATCTAATTATAACGCAACGCAGCCCACTTCACGGGTGCGGACACGCACGATATTTTCAACATCGGTGATAAAGATCCTGCCTACGCCGATGTTGTCGGTGTGCAGCACTTGCTTTGCGGTTTCGATGACCTGCCTGACGGGTATCTTGCTGACTACGATGCCCTCCTGAATCTTGGGCTTCAGCGTGATCTCAACAGGCGTGCCGCGGTAGTATGCCGGAACTGCTGGACGAACTCGTGGTTGCCCGTGCGGACAACCTACTCAAGAAGGTATCCAGGGCCTATGCCCAGGTGGATCTGCTGATTCTGGACGAGTGGCTGCTGTGCGCGCTCACGGTTCAACAGGCCTTTGACCTTCTGGAGATCATTGAGGCCAGAACCAAGCACGGCGCGACGGTGTTCTGCACCCAGTACGATACGGACGGCTGGTATGAGCGCATTAATTCCGATCCCAACCAGGATAGTCCCATTGCCGACGCCATCATGGACAGGATTGTCCACAACGCCTACACCATCTCCATTGGCGGCAGCATCTCCATGCGCGAGCGCCATGGCCTGCACCCGTTGGAGGACGGCGGTGATGGCAAGTGAGCAGAGCCTACAGGCGTGCACACAGGGAAATGTGGAAGTACCTAAAGCAATTTCCTGATGCTACAGCGGAGGAAATTGCCGCCTTGCGACAGTGGGTAAAGGATAAGGAGATGGAAACCTACAGATTCGAGTGGCCAGCAAAGCTCGTCGAGACCAAGTTTGCTTACGGTGGAATACACTAGAGGAGTATGGGGGCAGATCCATCAAGGAAGCATGGGAAAATGTGTGCGTTCTCAATTTGGGTATGATCCCTCTTGATGTTTGGTTGGACTCTTGTCCATTCAAGAATAAAATCGTAGAGGAAAATGGAATCTGGAAACTTCGGTAATTCATTCATTGTTTATTGAGGATTTCTTTTCAGAGCGGATTACCGCCTAGACTATCGGACTTGAGAACTCTTCGGACAGTGCAAATAGCAAATCAACAGTCCCGCGACGACAGAATCGCGGGGCTGCAGTTATGATACTTTATCCGTTATTTGGTTATCGTTATGTTCGACCCTTTAGTCCGATCAAGGTCACCCTGACGCCACATTACTTCCGGCACAACTACGTTACCCTGCTATGCGAAAGCGGCATCGACCCGCTGGTGACATGAAGATCTTCTGCCTTACTGACTGCCAAGCCACCGCCTACACCAGCATCCACATCAGGAAGGAGATGCTGAAAAAGGCCACTGTGGACCTGGAAGGTGTGGTCAAGAAGAGGATCGGGAAAGAATGATGCCGGACATAGCAGCATGCAATCTAACCTGCTTATTGTAGAATCGCTCCCTTGTCCGCGCTGGAAACCAGCTTGGCGTACCGGACCAGGTAACCGGTCTTGACTTTGGGTTCTGGGCACACCCAAGTCATGCGTCTCTTTGCCAGTTCTGCTTCAGAAACCTTCAGTTCAATCGAGCAGTTCGGAATGTCTATGGCAATCTGGTCACCTTCCTCAACCAGAGCAATGGTTCCACCAGCGGCAGCCTCTGGGCTGACATGTCCGATGGCTGCACCGCGTGTCGCACCAGAGAAGCGCCCATCGGTGATCAGCGCTACGCTGGAGCCCAAGCCCATGCCCACAATGGCGCTGGTGGGATTCAACATTTCCCGCATTCCGGGGCCGCCCTTGGGGCCTTCATAGCGGATCACCACCACGTCGCCTGGATTGATCTGTTTTCCATAGATGGCGGCAATGGCCTCATCCTCGCTGTCGAATACCCGCGCAGGGCCCTCATGGGTCATCATTTCATGGGCAACGGCGCTTTGCTTCACCACGCAGCCATCCTCGGCCAGATTTCCCTTGAGCACGGCAATACCGCCATTTTCGGAATAGGGATGTTCGATGGGCCGGATGATCCGGGGATCGAGATTATGTGTGCCATCCAGGTTTTCGGCCATCGTTTTTCCGGTGCACGTCATGACGCTCAGATCCAGCAGGTTCTTCTTCGTCAGCTCCCTCATCACGGCATACACGCCGCCCGCCCGGTCGAGGTCTTCCATGAAGGTGTCCCCCGCCGGGGCCAGGTGACACAGGTTCGGGGTGTGGGCAGAGATTTCATTGGCGGCGTCCAGGTCGATTGCCACACCTGCTTCGTGAGCGATGGCGGGCAGGTGCAGCATGGTATTGGTGGAGCAGCCCAGAGCCATGTCCACGGTCTCGGCATTATGGAAGGCCGCGGCGGTCATGATGTCGCGTGGGCGCAAATTTCTCTTCACCAGCTCCATCACCTGCATGCCCGCCTTCTTGGCCAAGCGGATGCGAGCGGACAACGGTGCAGGGATCGTGCCGTTACCCGGCAGGGCCATGCCTATGGCCTCGGTCAGGCAGTTCATGGAATTGGCTGTGTACATGCCGGAACAGGAGCCGCAGGAGGGGCAGGCATTCTCCTCGTAGTCCTGCACATCCATTTCGTTCATCGTTCCCGCGTGATAAGCGCCCACGGCCTCAAACATGTGGGAAAGGCAGGTGCGCCGACCGTCCTTTAAATGGCCCGCCAGCATGGGGCCTCCTGAGACAAATATGGTGGGCACATTCACCCGTGCCGCCGCCATCAGCAGGCCGGGCACGTTCTTGTCGCAATTGGGAATCATCACCAGCCCGTCGAACTGGTGGGCGATGGCCATCGCCTCGGTCGAATCGGCGATCAGGTCCCGGGTAACCAGGGAATACTTCATCCCGATGTGACCCATGGCAATGCCGTCGCACACAGCGATGGCAGGGAACTCAATGGGAGTTCCACCCGCGGCGCGAACGCCAGCCTTCACCGCGTCGGCAATCTTGTCGATGTTCATGTGTCCGGGGACGATCTCGTTGTAGCTTGAAACTACGCCGATAATCGGGCAGGAGATCTCTTCCTTCGTCAAACCCAGCGCATACAGCAGACTGCGGTTCGGAGCGCGCTCGACGCCCTGTTTGATGAAATCAGATTGCATAATAGTATCCTCCTATTGTATTCAGAACAGTCCCGGCACCAACAGCGGCACAAAAACGATGGCCAGAAATACCGCCGCCAAACCGATCAGGTACGGCACCACAGACTTGGATATCCGCTCGATGGGCAGGCCGGTGATGCCCGAAGCGACAAACAGGTTGATGGCCACGGGCGGCGTGATCATTCCAATGGCAATGCCCACCACGAACAATATGCCGAAGTGAAGGTCGCTGACGCCCAGCAGCCGCACCAGCGGCAGGAACACCGGCGTCAGTATGATGATGGCCGACGAGGTCTCCATGAAAACACCGGCGATCAGTATGATGACGGAGATCAACCCCATGATGACGTACTTGTTGGACGATACCCCCAGCACGGCGGCTGAGATCGCCTCGGGAATGCGCCAATTTGCCAGCGCCCAGCCGAAGGGACCAGAGCAGGCGATGATGATCATGATGACCGCGCTGGTACGCCCGGAACCCGCCATGATCCTGAACAGCTCCTTCCACGTCAGGTCTCGGTAGATCAGCTTGGACACGATGATGGCGTAAACCACCGCCACGCAGGCGGCCTCGGACGGTGTGAAGATGCCGGAGAATATGCCCACCAGGATGATGACCGGCATCAGCAGCGCCGGGATGGCCTTCAGGAAGGTGCGGGCGACGTTTTTGATGTTGAAGGCCACGCCCTTGGGATAGTGCCGCCTGTAGGCCTGCACCAGAGCGATAACGATCAGTATCAGGCCCATGATGATGCCTGGCACGAAGCCGTGGGCAAAAAGGTTCGTCACCGAAACCTGGCCAGAAATCACCGCGTACAGCACCATGGGCACCGAAGGCGGTATGACCACGCCGATCGTACCCGCGGCAGCCACCAGCGCGGCAGCGGAATCCACCTCGTAGCCGCGCTTCTTGAGTTCAGGCACCAGGGTCGCGCCAACGGCTGCTGTGGTAGCTGCGCCGGAGCCGGAGATAGCCGCGAAAAACATGCTTGCCAGCACCGACACGATGCTCAGGCCGCCCCGCACCCAGCCCAGGAAGGACTCGCAAAACTCCACCAGCATCTTCGAAAGCTTGCCCTTCGCCAGCAGGTCTCCCGCCAGTATGAAGAATGGCACGGCGATCAGCGAGAAGGAATTGGTGCTTTCAAACATGCGGCTGATAAGCTTCATGCCCTGTTGCGGACCCACGCCCACAAACATGGCAACGCCTGCGGCGCCCGCCACAGAAAAGGCGATCGGCACGCCGACGATCAACAACAGTATGAAGGCGCCAAAAAGTATCCACGCCATGCTACACCGCCTCCTTCTGTCCGGTCAGTTCCTCCAGCACCATCACCAGCGCGTGGAAGGCCAGGATCATCATGCTGCCAGGGATGCAGGCATAGATGAACTTCATGGGCAGGTTGATGGGCAGGGCGTCGGTGGTGCGCACCTGGCGCTGGCAGAACTGGAAGCCGTAGACGAAAACGGCCGCAAACACCACCATGCAGATCACGTGAACCAACACGCCGGCGACCTTCTTTCCGCCCTCAGGCAGCAGGGCCTGCGCCGCCGTGATGGCAATATTCGAGCCGTGGCGATAGGCGCAGGTGGCTCCCACAAAAGTCGACCACACCAGCAGGAAGCGGGTCAACTCTTCCGACCAGGACAGGGGCCGCATCCAGGGGATGAAGCCGCTGCCCACACGCCAGATGATCTGGGCCGATGTGGCCAGCAGCATGATCGAGATCATGACCACTACCAGGACCGAACAGACCTTGTCGACACCGAAACTGATTTTTCTCAGAACTCTCATCGCAGTAACACCTTTCTTCAAATGTCATGGGCGATCGACGGGGATGACCCGGAAATCGCCATGTTGCCCGCCCCTTTCGGGGCGGGCGGGAAAGCGATTACTGCGCCAGGGCTTCCTGAATGCGGGCCAGGTAGTCGGCGTACTGGGGATAGGCCTCGTACACCACCTGCACAGCATCACGGAAGGAATCCACGTCGGGGTTCTCCTCAACGGTCACGCCGTGATCCTTGATGGCCTGCAACTGGTCAGCCTCCTGATCAGCCACCCACTGACGCTCATACTCGGCAGCCTGCTGGGCGGCATCCAGAAAGACCTGCTGGGTATCGGCATCAAGAGTATTCCAGGCATCCAGGCTCATGGTGATGATGGCGGTGGAATAGCTGTGGCGGTCCAGAGCCAGATAGTTCTGGTTGTAGTCCCACAGACTGTACGAGAAGAACACGTTGATGGGGTTCTCCTGACCCTCGATGGTGCCCTGCTGGAGAGCGGTCAGCGCGTCGGCCCAGGCCATGGGCACGGTATTCACATTCAGGGCATTGAAAGTCTTGGTGTAAACCTCGTTCTCCATCACGCGCAGCTTCAGGTCCACTACATCCGCGGCGGAAGCGACGGGCTTTGTGGCATTGGAAATGTTGCGAAATCCACGCTCGGCATAGGCCAAACCCTTCAGGTTGGCATTCTCCAGGGTGTCCAGCAGTTCGCGCCCGATCTCACCGTCCAGGATGGCATAGGCCTCTTCATTGTTCGCGAACAGGAAGGGCATATCCAGCACGCCCATCATTTCAGAGAAGTTGACGAAGGGACCGGAGGTGATGATTCCCATGTCCAGCATACCCATGCTCATGTCGTCCAGCATTTCGGCTTCGCCGCCCAGGGTGCCGTTGGGATAGATCTCGATCTTGTAAGCGCCGTCGGTTCCAGCTTCCACCAACTCCGCGAACTTTTCCGCGGCAACCTGGAAGGAATCCTGTTCGTTGACGGTGGTGCCCAGCTTCAGCACGGTCTCAGCGCTGGCGGTGGCGCACAGGCACATCAGGGCGGCCATCAGCATGGCCATCACTCGGGTCATCATTTTCATTGGGGTTTCCTCCTCGATGTAATGTATTGTTCAATGCCGTTTCGGCAATGAAACCTTGGTTAGCTGCGGCTACAGCCGCCGGATGATTTCGTCGGTCATTTCACACGTTCCCAGCGGTTTGACGCCGCTGTCCCCGGCAATGTCCGCCGTGCGAAGCCCATCGTTCAGCGCGGCGTCCACTGCGGCCTCCATGGCGTCCGCTTCCCGGGGCAGGTCGAAGGCATAGCGCAGCATCATGGCGGCGGACAGTATCGTGGCGATAGGATTTGCGCGATCCTGTCCGGCTATGTCCGGCGCGGAACCGTGGATGGGCTCATACAAGCCCAACTTCGTCGCGCCCAGGGACGCGGAGGGCAAAAGGCCAATGGAGCCTGTGATCTGGCTGGCTTCGTCGGAGAGGATGTCGCCGAACATATTGCTGGTCACCACCACGTCGAACTGGCTCGGATTGCGCACCAGCTGCATGGCGGCGTTGTCCACCAGCATGTCGGATAAGGCCACATCCGGGTAATCTTCCGCAACGCGGTGCACCGTCTCCCGCCACAGGCGGGAGGTCTCCAGCACATTGGCCTTGTCGATGGATGTGACACGGCCTCTGCGCTTGCGGGCGGCTTCAAAGGCAACGCGGGCAATGCGCTCGATCTCCATCACGGAATAGGCCTCGGTGTCGTAAGCCTCAAGGCCGAACTTGCCTTTCCTGCGGCCCCGTTCGCCAAAATAGATGCCTCCGGTCAGTTCGCGCACCATCATCAGGTCAAATCCCCGGGCCACGATATCCGGTCGCAATGGACACTCCGCTCTCAGCGCGGGATAGAGCTTCGCAGGGCGCAGGTTTGTATAGAGCCCCAGAGCACTACGCAGCCCAAGCAGCGCCTTTTCCGGGCGCGTATTGCCGGGTAGGTTGTCCCACTTGGGGCCGCCCACCGCACCCAGCAGTACGCTGTCGCTGGCCAGGCAGCCTTTAACGGTCTCCTCTGGCAGCGGCACGCCGGTGGCGTCTATGGCGCAGCCGCCCGCCAGGTATTCGGTAAAATAAAAGACATGGTTGAACCGTTGACCGACCTTCTCCAGCACCTGAATGGCGCTGTCCACGATCTCCGGGCCGATGCCGTCACCCTTCACCAACGCGATATTGTAGGTCACATCACTTCGCCTCCCTTTCCATACGCGCTCTCAGGTAGGGCAGTAGTCCGCCGTTTTCCACGATCCTGCCGATGAAGGGCGGCAGCGCCGTTGCCTGAAAGCGTCTGCCTGTGGTTTCATCCACGATCTCTCCGGTATCGAAGTTCACGGACACCGTATCGCCGTCGCCGATGGATGCTGCCGCCTCCGGGCACTCCAGAATCGGAAAGCCGATGTTGATGGCATTGCGATAAAAGATGCGGGCGAAGCTGGCCGCGATCACACAGCTGGCTCCGCTGGCGCGTATGGCGATAGGCGCGTGCTCGCGGGAGGAGCCGCAGCCGAAGTTCGCGCCGCCCACGATGATGTCCCCGGGACGGACGCGATCGACATAATCAGCGTCGATGTCCTCCATGCAATGCTTTGCCAGCTCGGCAGGATCCGGCGCATTCAGATAACGCGCAGGGATGATGACGTCGGTATCGACGTTATCGCCATATTTGAACACCTTTCCGGTTGTCATGTTATCAATACCCTCCTTCACAGCAATTCGGGCGAGGCGACACAGCCCCGGACAGCTGAAGCGGCGGCCACGGTGGGACTGGCCAATATGACCTCGCTCTTCACATGCCCCATGCGTCCCACAAAGTTGCGATTGGTGGTCGCCACAGCCCGCTCTCCATCAGCCAGACAGCCCATGTGGCCGCCCAGGCAAGGGCCGCAGGTCGGTGTGGAAACGGCACAGCCGGCCTCGATGAACACTTGGGACAGCCCCTCCTCCACACATTGCAGATAAACACGCTGTGTTGCGGGGATGACGATGCAGCGAACGCCCTCAGCCACATGCCGCCCTTTCAGGATCGTCGCAGCCGCCCGCAGATCGGAAATGCGTCCGTTGGTGCAGCTTCCGATCACCACCTGCTGAATGGGGATGCCCGCCGCCTCGTCCACGGTCCTTGTATTGGAGGGCAGGTGCGGCAGCGCCACGGTGGGCCTGAGCCGGTCAAGATCGATCACGACCTCCCGCTCGTACTCGGCATCCGGATCGGCCTCGTAGACCTTCACGGGGCGATGGAAGCGATCCCGAACGTATTCCAGCGTCCGCTCGTCCACCGGGAAGATGCCATTCTTGCCGCCAGCCTCAATGGCCATGTTGGCAATGGTAAAGCGATCGTCCATGGACAGCGACGCCACGCCCTCCCCGGCAAATTCCAGCGACTTGTACAGCGCGCCGTCCACCCCGATCATGCCGATCAGGTGCAGGATCACATCCTTACCGCTGACATAGGGCTGCAGTTTTCCCTTTAAAGTGACCCGAATGGCTGAGGGGACCCTGAACCAGTTTTCGCCGGAGGCCATGCCCGCGGCCATGTCCGTGGAGCCCACGCCCGTGGAAAACGCGCCCAGCGCGCCATAGGTGCAGGTATGGCTGTCCGCGCCGACCACGCAGTCGCCTGGGCCGACGATGCCCTGCTCCGGCAGCAGCGCGTGCTCGATACCCACCGCCCCCACGTCGTAGAAATGTGTCACGCCCTGTATCCTGGCAAAATCCCTGGCCCGCTTGCACAGCTGGGCCGACTTGATGTCCTTGCAAGGGGTGTAATGATCCAGAGTGATCACGATTTTCTCCGGATCAAACACCCTTTCAAAACCTGCCTTTTCAAAAACGTCGATGGCGACGGGCGTGGTGACATCGTTGCCCAGCACGATGTCCAGCTTCGCCTCGATGAGATCCCCTGCTTTCACACGCTCAAGACCCGCGTGGGCGGCGAGTATCTTCTGCGTCATGGTCATTCCCATATCTGTTTCCTCCCTACATTGCCATGGCGGCCTGTTTCTCCGTCCAGCTGCTCAGCTTGCTGCAGGCACGCAGGTACGCCAGTATGCTGGCTTCAATGATGTCGGTGGACAGGCCGTGGCCGGTGAAGGTCCGTCCGCTGGCATTCAGCTTCACGTGCACGTCCCCCAGGGTATCCTGGCCACGGGAAACAGAATTGATCTGGTAGAGCTCGAAGGTGTGCTCCACCGGCTTTATGATCTGCTCGATGGCGCTGATAGCGGCATCCACCGGCCCGTCACCGAGGCAGACCCTTTCGACCTTTTCATCGCCGTGCTTCAGACACACGGTACATGTAGCCGAGGTGATGTTGGAGGTCTGCACCGCGAACCAGTCCAGCTTGTAGGCGTCGTCCGCTTCGTCGTCCGCGGTGGCGGAATGGGTCACGATTGCGATGATGTCCTCGTCCTCCACATCCTTTTTCTTGTCGCACAGCAGCTTGAATTCCTCAAAGCAGCGATTCATCTCCTCCGGCTCCAGCGCGTATCCCAGTTCCTTCAGACGGCTCTCAAAGGCATGGCGGCCGGAGTGCTTTCCCAGCACGATGTTGTTGGTGGTAATGCCCACAGCCTCTGGAGTCAGTATTTCGTAGGTCTTCTTATTTGCCAGCACGCCGTGCTGGTGGATGCCCGATTCGTGCAGGAAGGCGTTGCGGCCCACAATGGGCTTGTTCAGCGGCGCGGATTGGCCAATGATGGAATAGACCGTCTTGCTGGCGCGGCTGATCTGGGTGGTGTCCAGGCGGGTGAAGGTATCCGCATACATATCCGGGCGCGTGCGCATGGCCATGACCACCTCCTCCAGAGAGGTGTTCCCGGCGCGCTCGCCCAGGCCGTTGACGGTACACTCGATCTGCCGTGCGCCGCCCTGAACGCCTGCCAGCGCGTTGGCCACCGCCATGCCCAGGTCGTTGTGGCAGTGGACGGAGAACTCCACATCCGCTGCGCCCGGGATCCGCTCGATCAGCGTTCGAATCAGACCCTCCATCTCTACGGGCGTCGTATAGCCTACGGTGTCGGGAATGTTCACCACCGTCGCGCCGCTGCGGATGGCAGCTTCTACCACCCGACACAGGAAATCCACGTCGCTGCGGGTGGCATCCTCGGCAGAGAACTCGACGTTGGAACAGTACCTTTTTGCGTGAGCCGTCATGGCTGCAGTCTGCTCCAGCACGCGCTCCGGCGACATCTTCAGCTTATACTGCATGTGCAGCGGCGAGGTGGCGATAAACAGGTGGATGCGCGGATCGGCGGCATGTTTCACCGCTTCCCATGCACAGTCGATGTCCTTGACCGTGGCTCGCGCCAATGAGGCTACGGTACAGTCTTTCACGACACGTGATATCTCGGATACAGATTCAAAATCGCCTGGCGATGATATGGCAAAGCCCGCTTCGATGACGTCCACCTTCAGCCGCTCAAGGCATTTGGCGACCTCCAGCTTCTCCTTCAGGTTCATGCTGCATCCCGGCGACTGCTCGCCGTCCCGCAACGTAGTGTCGAAGATCTTGATCTGCTTCATGGAATTCCTCCTGTCTCTGAAATGAAACGTATATAAAAAAACCCGCGACCTGAAAGTCAGGTCGCGGGTTAAGGGCTTCATCATGGTCATATGGCCTATTATGATCTCGCTCTACCACATTCGGGCACGACTTTCGGCATTATTCCAAGTTGCGTAAGCAGCAGAATAATGCTAAGAATCAGGCCCAGAATGTACAGCGCGAACAGGTTCATCATCGTTTCAAATAGTCCTCCAAATCGGTCGGTTCGATGAATTGGATATTAGCACTTTATCACGCTAATGTCAAGCGATTTGCAATGATTTTTGCAAATTTTACAAATTTGCCAGCTTAAAGAGAGATAATGAATGGTCTGGCCCGCATAATACTCTTCCACATGGCTGTTGACCTCCGCAAGGCTTTGCTGCCTTGCGTTGAAGTACTTCTGGGATTTTCCCATGATGAGACCCATGCCGATGAACCCGATCAGCGAAGCGCCGATGGCGGTCAGCGCCATGTGCCATTCGGTGATGAACATCATCACCACGCACCCCACCAGCGTCGCCACCGCGGATACCAGCGTTCCGATGCTCATGTTCAGCGATTGAGAGATCATGTCGACGTCGTTGGTGACGCGGGACAATCATCCTATGAATACTACTTGTCCGAGGGCTATCCCCGCGTCTGGTTCTGCACCTCGCCCTCGGATTCTCTGCTGTACGCCCACGCGCGCCGGATGCACGAGTTCATGCTGAGGAACGGCATTCCGCACGAGTACCGGGAATATTCCAGCACAGCTCGAAAGCTGGATCACGTATTCAACGTGCTGCACCCCGAATATCCTGAGAGTATACAGGCGAACGAGGATATCGTGAGGTTTTTTCTCGACTTTAACCAGCGAACATGAAAACTGGCATAAATCCAAGAAATGAAATAGCGAACCCTTCGCTCGCAATGACAGTCTAAAACTGACTTGGAGTCTGGTTTGATGTTTTCACATTATTCTGTAGGCAGTATACAGTCTGTATACATCACATCGTACATCGTTAGGGGGCACGTCATCGGAGTAATGATTTATGCATCGTCCTCAATTGTCAGGAAAGAAATCACGGAGGTTCCTGTCTTATTTCATATGGCGTCATTAACCATTCATCGATCAATCCACCATCCATTAATGGCTTGTACATATTCCTAATAGGTTCCAAGTACTTCATTGATGGAATTGATCTGAAACACCTTCATAAAGCAGTATCTATTCCACAAGCCAAGTATGCTTGTATTGTGTCCCCCTGTCACCCTGCCGCACCGTGCGGAAGTTTGACAGGGGGACTTTTTTGTCTTTGTGCCCAGTTTATCCTCTGATTTCTTGTGTCGTTCTGGTATTGCTGGGCTTGGGGAAGTAACGGTATGATGGCGTGACGGGCATGACCCTTCACGCACCTTGATAACTATATATACGATGGGCGCTTTCTGTAGAATGAAAGAAATACATCTACAGGGGGCGAACATGATGAAAACGAACAATGGAACCACATACGGGTATGTGCGTGTGTCCACACGGGACCAGAATGAGGCCAGACAGCTCGTGGCTATGAAGGAGTTCGGCGTTCCGGATGATTGTGTGTATATGGACAAGCAATCAGGAAAGGACTTCAACAGAGCCAAATACCAGGAACTGATCCAGCGTCTCCAGCCCAACGATGTGCTGGTCGTTAAGAGCATAGACCGGCTGGGGCGCAACTACGAGGACATCCTTGAACAGTGGCGGGTCATCACGAAGGAGAAGCAGGCAGCTATCGTCGTCATCGACATGCCGCTGCTGGATACACGTCAGGGCAAGGATCTGACGGGGACGCTGATCGCCGACATCGTGTTACAGCTTCTCAGCTATGTAGCCGAAACGGAACGGAATTTCATCCGGCAGCGCCAAGCGGAGGGCATCGCGGCGGCGAAGGCCCGGGGCCAGCGCTTTGGGAGGCCGAAGAAGGTACGCAGTGAGGAATACCACGACCTTGTGGCGCAGTGGAAGGACGGCAGATTGTCCGCGACGGATGCGGCACAGTGCCTGGGCGTCGCCAGAAACACATTCATGAAGTGGGTGCGCGAGGACGCACAGTAACAGTCGGTTTTCTTGCGTTATAAAGGTAGGATATAATGACGGCGTGGTTGATAAGTATGTATAATACTTTTCGCGTCGTTATTATTATAGAATCAAACTAAAGACAGCCAAACAGACCAATTATTCTTATCAGAAATCGCCCATCTGACCAATTCTTTACAAACAAATCGCCACTCGTTTATTATACCATCCGCACTCAAAATTGTCTACCTTTTTGACGGCGTACCTAACCTTCATTTGGAGGGACGATATTGGGGACGCTTATTCGATTTGACGATCCATCCATCCGGCCCGTTTTGCCGGTCCTGCTAAAGGACAGGACCATGAAGCGAAACATCATCTGGGCCACGGGAAGCTACGCAGCGTTAGGTGAATACTACCGGGACAGCGGGCAGATCACTGCGATTGCCTTGCAAAGAATGGGCAAGGACAGCATACAGCCGCGGATTCTGAAAGCCCAGGAGGAGCAGCAGCAGCGAACACGAAAGCACGGCGAGGTCCAGACGCCCGCATGGCTTTGTTGCAGGATGAACGACTATCTGGACGAGACGTGGTTTGAGCGGGAAAACGTCTTTAACACGCAGAATGGGCAGTCGTGGGTGACGGTGGAGGGAAAGATCGCCTTTCCGAAGCACAGACATTCCAGCTGGCGGCAGTATGTCGATTCCAGAAGGCTTGAGATCACCTGCGGGGAAGCGCCGTTCATCGTCTCCCGGTATGATGCCGCCACCGGCGAAGCCATCCCCATCGAGCGGCGGATCGGCCTGCTGGATCGAAAGCTGCGCATTGTGGGCGAAAACACAGACAGCGAAGCGGAATGGGTCAAGTGGGCCATTCGGGCTATAGAGAGCGTGTACGGGTATGAATATCAGGGGGACAACCTGCTGATCGCCCGGATCAACGTGCTCATGACCTTTGTGGAATACCTGCAAAGCGTATGGCACAGAGGGCCGACGGATAAGGAGCTTGCGACCGTGGCAAACGTCATCAGCTGGAACTTCTGGCAGATGGACGGCCTGACGGGCACCGTGCCCAAGGGCAAGCTGCAAGCGCCGGAGGCCCGCCCCATTACTATGGAGGAATTGGGTTGGTTCGCCACCATCGACGGCGCAACATCCTCTGAACGACCACAGGAACAGGAAACCGCTCCGCCCTGCCGGATCTGCAACTGGCGACAGGCGCACACCGTGACATTCGATTCACTGAAGACGCATCGGGGAAGGGATGTAAGGAATATGAAGTTCGATTTTGTGATCGGGAATCCGCCGTATCAGGATGAAGCTATTGGGGATAACAAAACCTTTGCTCCTCCTGTGTATCACTTGTTTATGGATGCTGCCTATAATGTGGGGGGAGCAGTTGAACTTATTCACCCTGCCAGATTTCTGTTCAATGCAGGGAATACTCCCAAACAATGGAACAAGGAAATGCTTGCTGATGAGCATTTTAAAGTCCTTTATTATGAACAGGATGCAAGTAGAGTTTTTCAGAACACTGAAATAAAAGGTGGCGTTGCCGTTACATATCATGATCATTATAAGGAATTTGGTGCCATTGAGATTTTTACGGCATATCCATTACTAAATGCAATATTACACAAGATTAAGAATTTCACATCCTTTGAATCGTTTAGTAGTATTGTCATCACAAGGACTGCCTATCGGTTAACCGAGAAAATGCATGAAGATCATCCAGAAGCATTAGCACAGTTAAGTGATGGGCATGCTTATGATATGTCTACTAATATTCTGGATCGCTTGCCTCAAGTGTTCTTCGATCAAAAAGTAGATGATGGCTATGGCTATATTCAGATTCTCGGAAGGACAAAGAATGAACGTGTCTACAAATGGATTCGCCGCGAATATGTCAACGACGTTGTTAACCTCGATAAATACAAGATAATGCTGCCAAGTGCTAATGGGAATGGTGTATTTGGAGAGGTAATATCATCTCCAGTAATTGGTGAGCCTGGCACTGGGTCTACAGAAACATTTATAAGCATCGGAATTTTTGATACAAAGCAAGAAGCTGAGTTTGCTTATAAATATATTTGTACAAAGTTTGCAAGAGCCTTATTGGGTGTGCTAAAAGTAACACAGCATATTACACCGGAAAAATGGAAATACGTCCCCCTCCAGGACTTCACCCCCACCTCCGACATCGACTGGACACAGCCCATCCCGGCTATCGACCAACAGCTCTACCGCAAATACGGCCTGACCGACGAGGAGATCGCCTTCATCGAATCCCATGTAAAGGAGATGACCTGATATGCCCGCCATCAGCATCCAGACGACGACGCGGGTCATTCCCATGGTGTACGCCTATTCCACGCCGGAGATTGCGCGGCATGATGGCCATTTGAAGATCGGCTATACGGACCGGCAGACGGTGGAGGATCGTGTGCATCAGCAGGGACACACGGTGGATGTGATCCAGAAGATCGAGTGGAAGGGCAGCGCCATATTCGACGACGGAAGCGGCGAGACGTTCACGGATAACGACTTCCGGGCGTATCTCTACAAGCTGGGCTATGAAAAGATCGACCGGACAGAATACGTCAGGATCGCTGTGCCGGAATCCCGACAGCGCTTCTATGAGTACAAGGCCAACCGCGGCGTGGTGGAGGACAGCGAATACGACACCGTGCCCTACACCCTCCGCGCCGAGCAGCGGGACGCCGTGGAGATGACCCGCGCCTATGCCGCCGCCCATGCCCGCGGGGAATTCCTGTGGAACGCCAAGCCGCGCTTCGGAAAGACGCTCTCCGTGTATGATTTTGTGCTTCGGATGAAGGCGCAGAAAGTGCTCATCGTCACTAACCGCCCGGCCATCGCCAACAGCTGGTATTCGGATTATGAAAAGTTCATCGGGCGCGAGCACGGCTATTTCTTCGTCAGCGCCGTGGAGGGCATACAGGACAAGCCGCTGGTGATGTCCCACGACGACTATGAGCGCGACGCCCGTTCCCGCCGGGAGAACCCAGACGCCCGCCCCATGGGGCTGATCGAGTTCGTCTCCCTTCAGGATTTGAAGGGCTCCATCCATTTCGGCGGCGAGTTCCGCAAGCTGGAGCACATCGCCACCACCACCTGGGATGTGCTGGTGATCGACGAGGCCCACGAGGGCATCGACACCTACCGCACGGACGCGGCCTTTGACCGCATTCGCCGCAACTTTACGCTGCACCTGTCCGGCACGCCCTTCAAGGCGCTGGCCAACGATAAGTTCCCCGCCGACGCCATCTACAACTGGACCTATGCCGACGAGCAGGCCGCCAAGCGCGACTGGGACGGCGAGGGCTCCAATCCCTATGCCACGCTGCCGAGGCTGAATATGTTCACCTACCAGATGAGCGAGATCATCCGGGACGAGCTTCAGCAGGGTGTGGAGATCGAGGGAGAACAACGGGAATACGCCTTTGATCTGAACGAGTTCTTTGCAACAAAGGCTAACGGCAGCTTTGTCCATGAGTCCGCCGTGGACAAGTTTCTGGACGCGCTGACGACGCAGACCAAGTTCCCATTTTCTACGCCTGAGTTACGGGACGAGCTGCGGCACACGTTCTGGCTGCTCAACCGCGTGGACAGCGCGAAGGCGCTGATGAAGAAGCTGCAGGCGCACCCCGTGTTCAAGGACTATGAAGTGGTCCTCGCTGCGGGCGACGGGCGCATGGACGGCGACGATCAGAAGATCAATGAAAGCGCGTTCAGGCGTGTGAACGATGCCATTAAGAAGCATGAATACACCATCACGTTGTCCGTGGGCCAGCTGACCACCGGCGTGACCATCCCGGAGTGGACGGCAGTGCTGATGCTATCCTCCATCAAGTCCCCGGCGCTGTACATGCAGGCGGCCTTCCGGGCACAGAATCCCTGCCTGTTCAAACGGGGCAGCGATTATCTCCAGAAGGAGAACGCTTATGTGTTCGACTTCGATCCCGCCCGGACGCTCATCATCTTTGAACAGTTCGCCAACGACCTCTCCCCCACAACCGCCGACGGACGCGGCGATATCGACGCTGTCCATCCCGAGGCGCATCAAGTCCCGGGAGGTCGTGAAGAGCGGGTTCATGAACAATTACCTGTTCACCGACGCGCTGGGCGTTATCTTCCACGCGCCGCAGGAGGTCATCGACATCATCACATCGTTCACGCCGGTGGAGGAGCCGGGCAAGAAGGCGAACGTCACGCCGCAGACCGCGGAGGATTTCTCCATCGACGACGACGGTGAGGTCGCCGTGACGGATGAACACGTCATCGGCCTTGAACCTGAAATTTTCGGGGAAAAGATCTATGATGTACAGCCCGGACGTTTGGAGTACATTGTCCCACCGCCAGCCGCGCCGACACCGCCGACGGCTCGTGAAAAGCTGCGCGACACCATCACGGGCGAAATGTCGAAGCAGATCATCAAGCCTGTGTTGGACGATGTGCGCGAAAGGTACGGCAGCACATTCCGGAAGTCCGATCAGAACCGCGTCGAGAGCCGCCTGAAGGCCGGGGCCGAAGCCATCGTGCATCAGCATGAGAACCAGTATCACATCGAACAGAAACGCCTGGAGCAAGAGCGTGACGAAATGATGGATATGGCCGAAACCCAGGAAGAACGCGAATACGTCCAGCAGGACTATGAAAAGAAGGCTGACGAAGCCCGCACAGATTTCATGGGATCGCTGCAGCAGGCCATCACGGAATTTGAGCAGGAGGCCAAGAAGGAAGCCGTGAAGCAGGCCGAGACCAGCGTGAAGGAAGCCGGGAAGCGGGAACAGGAAGACCGGCTGAAGGATCACCTGCGTGGATTCAGCCGGACGATACCGTCGTTCCTCATGGCCTATGGGGATGACAGTATCACGCTGGAAACCTTTGATCAGGTCATCCCCGACACAGTGTTCCGCGACGTGACCTCCATTGGCCTGGATGATTTCCGCAAGCTGCGCGATGGCGGAAAGTACATAGGATCGGATGGCGCGGAGCGCAGCTATCCGGGTCTCTTCGATCCCGTGGTGTTCAACGATTCTGTGAAGGAGTTCCTCCGGCTGCGGGAAAAGTTGGCAAATTACTTCGATGAGGCGCAGACCGAGGACATCTTCGATTACATTCCTCCGCAGAAGACAAACCAGATCTTCACCCCCAAGCGGGTGGTAAAACAGATGGTGGATCTGTTGGAAGCGGAGAATCCGGGCTGCTTTGATCGGGACGACAAGACGTTCATCGACCTGTATATGAAGTCCGGCATGTACATCGCGGAAATCGTGAAGCGACTGTATCAGAGCGAAGCCATGAAAACCAAATACCCGGACAGGACGGAACGCCTGAGACACATATTCGCCCATCAGGTCTACGGTCTTGCGCCGACGGAGATCATATATCGCATCGCTATGCGGTTTGTACTGGGGTTTTCGGAGGAACTGGAAATCAGTGAACATCACCTGCGGCTGTTGGATGCGCTGGAGTATGCCAAGAATGGTACTCTGGAAAAGGAACTGGACAGGACGTTTGGCGAATAGCTCTGTGTTTTGATCTCACTCAATGGGTGAAGTCGACATCTCCGCATTAAGTTCGAAACCATAGAGCATGAATTGAACGAGGATCATAAGCCCGGCTGGCATATGCTGGCAGGGCTTTTCGCTTAATTGTTTTAATTCATACTCTTGTCTTGATCATTTATAGTTGCAATATCGATATCCATGCAGTATAATAGTAGCCCGGGTTACGAAAGTATCTCGAATCTGGTCGAAAGGTGGAAAGCGAGTTGAACATTGCACACCGAGATAAGGCAGTGGTGACCTTCAATATCGGTGCGATTTCCAGTGCTATCAGCAAGGCTTTATTGCGGCAACGCGAAAAAGAATTGAAAAAGCAAAAAGAATCGCACGCATTGGTGTTTACCACATCAGCAGAATCCTTTTTTAGCTATTTATTTGAGGAGGAGTATTATCCGGAACTAATTCAGCAAAAGATTGAGAATGATCGTGCCGAAGAAGAATTACAAATTATTAAACAAATCAAGGATTATAAAGATAAGGATGATTGTGTTAGGATAAAAAACTTGGTGCTGGCACAGCTACGTGGCATGAGCCGAAGCACAGCAATGAGGTTTATTACAGATTTGAGTCTTGTCACTATGCCCACTCCCCCCACGGTTGAAACTGTATCTGACAGTCTGCACTGTGGGAGGACAGCCTATGTCGGGGTATAGTCTTCGTACAGCAAAGAGCACAGATGATTTACAAATACAGGAACTTGTTGAGTCAAGAGAGAAGCCGTTTACTGAAGCATATAGAAAGGAAATGGGAGAAAGACTGAAAGCCCTGCGCAATGCAAAAGGGCTGTCCATTGAGAAGACAGCAGAATTGTTTGGCGCGTCAGGAGGAACCATAAAGGCATTTGAACGTGGGAAATCCATGACGAATGACAACATGATCGAGCTTTGCCGCACATATGGATGTTCAATCCAGGATTTCTTCCCAGATGACTTTTTGAAATATTGTATTCCCAATAGAAGAACGATACAAAAGATGGGATCAAAAGACCTTTTGATATTCCTGTCGTTGGCTACGGAAGAGTTATGTAGACGACAGGGCCTTAACGGGTAACTACTTACATGAAGCCGAGGGGCTCACGTTCCTCGGCTTCATTTTATCCGTTGTCAAATTGAAGTCAAAATGTTTCGAGCACTACCACAATACTTCTGTAAAGAATCGAACATATCTTTAAATTTTTACCGGAAGGCTGATTTATATTGATTGAGAACTTATGTTCGATTATAATGTATTCATCAGCCTTCAGTCGTGAGGGCTTACCTGTTATTGACTGTTGGGGCGCTGGGATCAGCAGAAGGGAGAGGGAAATGTATGATATGATCCATGAAGAATTGCTCGATGCTATCGGGATAGAGGAGCGGGAATGGCTGGCTGCGGACGATATCCATCCATACAAATCTCTTGTCCCGAAGAGCAAGAGCAACACAGTTTCGTTTCCAAAGATTACAAAATTCAACACTTATCTCCTGCAGCACTATGGGGCTGATATCGTCGGAGAGCTCAATGAAATGATGTACGACGGCCAGTTGGCGGGAGTCGTTGGCGTTGATGGTTTCCACACCCAAAGGCTCACCAGAGGGACAGACCGGCGGCACCGGTCCCGCCGGAGCGGATGCCATCACCATGAGCATCACGTCCTCCAACGGTACCATCTTCAAGAACACCGGTGTCAGCACGACCCTGACCGCCCATGTGTACAAGGCTGGCGTGGAGCTCAACGCAACGCAGATCGCGGCACTGGGCACCATCAAGTGGTACAAGGACGGCTCGACCACGCCGCTGTCCACCACAGGTACGACGCTGAACATCACGCCGTCCGATGTGACGAACAAGGCAAGCTATATCGCGCAACTGGAGGGATGAGGTATGGCCATCAAAGCATCGGCGACGATCACGCTGTCCTCCATCCGTGACCTTCAGTCCTGCACCCGATACTATCTGCTCCAATCGTCCACACTCTCACCGCCCTCGAAGCCCACCGCCAAGCCGCCCGGAGGGAACTGGGTGACAGCGGAACCTTCCTATACGGCGGGCAGCACCAACAGCCTGTACTTCTGCGACCTGAATGTTTTCTCCGACGGGGACTACGCCTACAGCGACGTGTCCCTTTCTTCATCTTATGAAGCAGCGAAAGCAGCATACAACAAGGCGCAGGCAGCGCAGTCGACCGCCGAGAGGGCCCTCAGCAACACAGAGGTCATCGTCGGCACCCAGACGGCGGCGACCGGCGCATGGACTGGCCGGGCATCCTTCAACAGCCTGGTGGATGGCCAGCAGATCGTCTACTGGCTGCCTTACGCGGGCAGCGGTAACGCAACGCTCAACCTGACGCTGGCCAACGGCACGACCACCGGCGCGAAGAATGTGTACTACTCCGGGAGTAGCAGGCTTACCACCCACTATCCCGCCGGAAACGCCATCCACCTGACCTACCGGGTCAATGCCAATGTCAACGGCACCAATTACACCGGCTGGTGGGCGGACGCCAACTACGACAGCAACACCTACGACCGCATCCGCCTGAACAATTCTATCACTGCCAAGAGCGCGGTCACGGCAGGCTACCTCATTGTGAGCGATGCAGCCGGTTTCTACCACCTGGCGGCATCGACAGCCTTCGATGTGAACAAGCCGATTCTCTATTGTGCGACCACTCTGGAAGCGGCAGCGACCGGCTCCAACAATTATCTGTCCTATCCGTCCGTCAACCTGCGGACGACGCTGGGCAATTCTTCATGGACGGCGACCAAGGGCGAAACCTGCTATATCGCAGGTACGCTGACGGGCACCACCTTCACCCCGCTGGCTTCTGGCTTCCTGACGACCAGCGCGACGGCGGCAGGCGTCGTGTACATCTCTCTGGGCCTGATGATCTCCACTTATCAGATCTATCTGTACCCGGAGCATCCAATGTACATGGTCCAGAACGGTGTTCTGAAGGCCGTCTCTCAGATCGCCCATGAAGCCACGGTCAAGGCAGACGATGCCAAGACGATGGCGGACGAGACGAAACAGACCCTGCTGCGCGTGGTGCGCATCGACTCGGACGGCCTGCATGT
>CACYZW010000033.1 GCA_902778995.1 uncultured Eubacteriales bacterium | reverse complement strand
TTCATGTATTTGGCCATGCCGGCGGCCTTCAGCGGGATGATGCCCGCCATGATGTGGGCCTTGATGCCGGCCTTGTCCACCTCGTCCATGAAGCGCTTCAGCGCGTCCAGGTCGAAGATGCCCTGGGTCTGGATGTACTTTGCGCCGGCGTCCACCTTCTGGCGCAGCTTGTTGATCTGCAGGATCTGGGGCTCGTATACCGGGGTCACCGCCGCGCCCTTGTAGAACACGGGGGTGGAGGCCAGCTCGTTGCCGCCGCAGTCCTTGCCGGTGGCTTCCATCGTGGAGAGCATGCGCAGTATGCCCACCGAGTCCAGGTCGTACACGGGCTTTGAAGCCTTGCAGTCGCCCACCATCGTGTGGTCGCCGGTGAGGGCCAACATGGTGTCGATGCCGAAGGACGCCGCCGCCAGCATGTCGCCCATGATGGCCATGCGGCTGCGGTCGCGGCCCGTCATCTGGATGATGGGCTCCATGCCCGCCAGCTTCAGCTTTACGCACAGGCCGATGGAGCTTGCCTTCAGGCAGGCGCTCTGCATGTCGGTGACGTTGATGGCGTGCACCTTGCCCTTGAGCAGCTCGGCGGCCTCCATCTGTTCGGTGAAGTCAAAGCCCTTGGGGGGCGCCATTTCCGCAGTGACGCCAAATTGTCCGTTTTCAAGTGCCTTTTGCAGCGCGCTCATTTCTTGTCCCCCCTGATGTTGATCGTTCTGGGATAGGCGACCTTCTCGTAGCCCTTGTCGTCGCGGGTGATGCCGATCTTGTACTCCTGGCCCAGCGCGACCAGCTTGTTGTAGATCTCGATCCACGCGCAGGGATTTTCCGGGTTCACTTCGCACTTGCCGTTGCGGGAGCCGCCGCAGGGGCCGTTGACCAGGCTCTTGGCGCAGCGGGAGATGGGACAGATGCCGCCGGTCTTGCCCAGCACGCAGTCGCCGCACAGGTGGCAGGCTTCCTCGAACAGGCCCAGCTTGACCGATTCGCCCAGGAACATGGTGTTGTTGGAGGGGTACACGGGGCACTTGCAGTATTGGGCGATCACCTGCACGCCGTCGCCGCAGGACATGGCCACCACCGCGTCCGGGTTGGCGGCGGTCACGGGCTTGAGGATCGTGCGGGTCTTCAGGTGCATGCAGCAGTACTCGGACATGGCCGTCGCCACAACCTTCATGCCGTGCTGCTCAAGGACCTTCGACAGCTCGGCGATCTCCTTCTCGCCGCCGGTGGCACAGGCGGTCGCGCAACTGCCGCAGCCGACCAGCGCCACTGTCTTCGCGCCGCCCAGCATGCCCAGAAGCTCTTCAAGGGGCTTTTTCTGAGTGATGATCATCGCGTTTTCTCCTTCGTTTGGAACTCTCGCGGGGCGGTTACACAGCCGCTGCCGCCGTTGACTGTATTATATATCGGTGAACAGAATAAATCAATATCACGATGGTAAAATTCACGGCGCATGCCAGCAAGCCTTCGAAATCTGCAGTTTGCATTCGACCAAAATTCATCTCGTTACTGCACGACTCGATTATGCGCAATTTCCTTTACGCACAATTTCCGATAAAAACATCGCCCCTGCTGTGATTTTATCGGAAATTGTGCTATACTTAATTTGGCATGCTGTGCGATGCAGGCACGGCGCATCCATGAAGAATCATGCGTTCGCCGGAGACGGGCGACGTATAATATATAAAAAAATGTCAAAGGAGGCTGTGTTTTGTCCAGAAAAAACAGAGAGGCGAAACTAAAGATCATACCGCTGGGCGGCCTTGGAGAGATCGGCAAAAACCTGACGGTTCTCGAATATCAAAACGACATCATCGTCATCGACCTGGGCAGCATATTCCCCCGGGAGGATATGCCCGGGGTGGATCTCGTCATTCCCGATACCAGCTACCTGGAGCACAACCGGGAAAAGATACGGGGCTATTTCATCACCCACGGCCACGAGGACCATATCGGCGCGGTGCCCTATGTGCTTCGCAACCTGCCCGCGCCCCTCTACGGCACGAAGCTGACCCTGGCGCTGTGCGAGCACAAGCTCAAGGAGCACCGTATGCAGAACATCGCGCCGCTGAACGTGGTCGCCGAGGGCGACGTGATCGAGGCGGGCTGCTTCAAGGTGGAGTTCATTCACGTGAACCACTCCATCGCGGGGGCCTGCGCCCTGGCGATCACCACGCCGGTGGGCGTCATCGTGCATACGGGCGATTTCAAGGTGGATTACACCCCCATGGATGGCGCGCCCATCGACCTTGGCCGCCTGGCCGAGGTGGGGCAGCAGGGCGTGCTGGCGCTGCTTTGCGATTCCACCAACGCCGAGCGCCCGGGCTACACGATGTCTGAAAAGAAGGTTGCCGCCACCTTCAACGAGCTGTTCCGGAAGGCGGACGGCCGTGTGATCATCGCCATGTTCGCCAGCAATGTCCACCGCATACAGTCGGTGGTGGACTGCTGCCAGCGCTATCACCGCAAGATATGCCTGATGGGGCGCAGCATGGTCAACGTGTCCAAGGTGGCCATGCAGCTGGGCTATTTGAAGATACCCGAGGGCACGCTGATCTCCGCGGAGGAGATCGACCGCTATCCCGACGAGCAGATCGCCGTGGTTACCACCGGCAGTCAGGGCGAGCCCATGAGCGGCCTGTCCCGCATGGCCTTTGCCGAGCATCGCAAGCTGGAGATCCGGGAGGACGACATGGTGATCCTGTCTGCCACGCCGATTCCCGGCAACGAGAAATCGGTTTCACGGGTCATCAACCAGCTGATCCGCATCGGCGCGAACGTGATCTACGATTCCCTGGCCGAGGTGCATACCTCCGGCCACGCCCGCCAGGAGGAATTGAAGCTGATACATTCGCTGATCAAGCCGAAGTTCTTCATCCCCGTGCACGGCGAGTATCGGCACCTGTACCACCATGCGAATCTGGCGCTGTCCCTGGGCATGCCCGCTGACAACGTGGTGATGGTGGAGATCGGCGACGTCATCGAACTGGGGCCGGATTCCATAGACGTGACCGGCGTTGTGCCCAGCGGGTCGGTGCTGATCGACGGCCTGGGCATCGGCGACGTGGGCGCGGTGGTGCTGCGGGACCGCAAGCACCTGGCCGAGGACGGCCTGCTGATCGTCGTGATGGGCCTGGACCACGAGCTGGGCACGGTGGTTTCCGGGCCGGACATCATCAGCCGGGGCTTCGTGTACGTGCGGGAATCCGACGAGATGGTCGATGGGGCGCGCGCTGCGGCCATGCGGGCCATAGACGCCTTCGGCCCCATTGATTCCACGGATTGGAACCGCCTGAAGAACGACGTGCGCGAGTCGGTGCAGCGCTATATCTACGACACGATCAAGCGCAATCCGATGATATTGCCGATCATCGTGGAGATATAGGGGATCAGGCGCAGCGGCGTTCACGCCGCCGCCGGAGAATGAATACATCGGAGGTCAATATGAATCCATACGATCAGGCTCACGCCCTGGCGCGGGCGCTGAAGGAGAGCGACGAATACGTCGAATACATGCGCCTGAAAAAGGTTGCCTACGACGACAGCACCAACAAGGCGCTGCTGGACGAATACAAGCGGCTGCAATTCAGGATGCAGGCCAAGCTGGCCTCGGGGGAGAACATGCCCGAGGAGGATCTGCAGCGCCTGCAGCAAATCGGCGCGCTGTTGCAATTCAACCCGGATGTCAGCGCCTACCTGATGGCGGAATTCCGCTTTCAGCGGATGCTGTCGGACATCTTCAAGATCCTTGCCGACGTGGCCGGCATCGACCTGGATATGCTGTCCCAGTGACGGACAGGCGCCTGCCGCGCTGAATGACGGCAGGCCTGGGAGGCTCAAATGGCAAACAAGCGAAAGAAGCGCCGCCCGCAGCAGCACAGGCCGCTCTTCCAATCGGAAAAATACAGCATACAGGCCCTGCACGAGGACCGCGAATACGGCATGTACTGGTATGCCTGGCTATGGAAGATCGTCAGGCCGGTGCTCATATTCCTGTGCAGCGCGCTGATGGTGGTCGGCATGGTGTCGGTGGGTTACAACCGCATCTATAATTCATTCTTTGCGCCGGTGGAGACGGGCAACGCTGAGGTGGTCAATTTCCAGATCGACAGCGGCGAGACCGTGACCCAGATCGGCGAGCGGCTGCAGGCGGCCAACCTGCTGCGGGACAGCCGGGTATTCAAGTATATGGTGCAGTTCCGGGGGCTGACCAACGCCCTGAGCTACGGCACCTTCAAGCTGTCGCCGGGCATGAACACCGACGAGATCATCACCGAGCTGACCTCCGGCAGCCAGACCAACGAGCGCGTCATCACCATCGTGCCCGGCTGGACGGCGGAGGACATCGCGGGCTATCTGGTGAGCGTGGGCGCCCTGGAGGATACCGGCGAATTCCTGCGCCTGTGCAACGACGTCGACCGCTTCGTGGGCAGCTCCTACGCGCTGCGGGACGCCCAGAACACCGGCACGCTGACGGGCCGCAAGTATGCGCTGGAGGGCTACCTGGCCCCGGATACCTATCGCATATTCGTGTCGGCCACCGCCGAGAGCATCATCCGCACGCTGCTGAACCAGCACAACAAGGTGGTGGACAGCGTGTTCTACGCAGATCGCACCCAGTATTACACCGACGAGGAGGGCGCGTATCACGAGGTGGAGACCTATGACAGCAAACTGACCATGGATCAGACCGTCACCCTGGCCTCGATGATCGAAAAGGAAGCCGCCACCCGCGAGGATTACGCCCGGGTTTCCGCGGTGTTCCACAACCGCCTGCGCCTGGGCATGAAGCTGGAGAGCGACCCCACCGTCACCTATCTCAGCGGCGAACACAAGCTGGCGCTGTCCGACGCGGATATCGCCCAGCAGAACCCGTACAACACCTACTATGTGCCCGCGCTGCCCGCCGGCCCCATCTGCAATCCGTCGGTAGCGGCGCTGGAGGCGGCCATGTCCCCGGATATGGAGTATATCCGCGACGGCTACCTCTACTTCTGCGCGACGGAGCCCAATTCCGGCAAGCTGGCGTTCTCCGTCTCCAAGGCGGAGCACGAGGCCAACGTGGCCCTGTACCGTCCGCTGTGGGAGGAGTACGACCGCCAGCAGGCATTGAAGGACCAGGCCAGTCAGCCACAATAGGACAGGCACTGAAACGACAAAAACCGCATAGAGTGTAGGGCAGACTTCCGCTACGATTGTCGGGGCCATCCGTTGGATGTCCCCGACCCGCCCGACGGCGCTTTGCGCCCGTCCGCCAATCGTAAATGATATATCAAGGAGGTAGGCCCTATGCTTTTACCTGAAATGCTGCTCTGGCTGTCCCAGAAGGGCTGGCTGATGATGCTGCACTTGAGCGCCCGGTCGTCCTTTCCCAGGCCCCTGCCGCCCGGGGAAGAGCAGGCGCTGCTTGAGCGCATGCTGGCGGGGGACGGCGAGGCGGCAAACGCCCTGATCGAGCACAACCTGCGGCTGGTGGCCCATATCGCCAGGAAGTACGACCAGCCCGGCGTGGATCGGGACGACCTGATCTCCGTGGGCGCGCTGGGCCTGATCAAGGCGGTCCACACCTTCAAGCCGGAGGCGGGCAGGCTGACGGCCTACGCTTCCCGCTGCATCGAGAACGAGATACTGATGTTTTTCCGGGCAAACCGGAAGAATCGGAACGTGGTGCTGATCGGGGAGAGCGTCGGTCTGGACAGCGATGGCAACGAGGTGCAGCTTGCCGACCTTCTGGGCACCGATCCCGAACTGGTGCCCGACGCGGCGGAGACGGCCATCGAATCGAGCCGCGCCGTCCGGCTGATGGAGCGCGCGCTGGAGCCCCGGGAACGGGAGGTGCTTCGATTGCGCTACGGCCTGGAGGACGGCGAGCCCTGGCCCCAGCATCGCGTAGCCGCGCGCCTGGGCATATCCAGAAGCTACGTCTCCCGCATCGAAAAGCGGGCCCTGGAAAAGCTGAGAGCGGCGCTCTCTTGCAAATCGCCGCCATCCATGGTACAATGAGAATGGGCAACGATCCAGCCCTGCACGCCTCCCGGAGGGAGCCGGCCGACAGGACGGACCGGGGGCGTTCTCTCAGGGAGGATCGGACAAATACCGGGGGATAACAACTGCAACGGCGGGGAGGGCTGGGCGTGGAACATACTGAAAACGCATATGCGGCGATGCTGTTGACCATGGCGCTGTCGCCCAACAAGGAGGAATACGCCCGCCCCCTGAGTACCCAGGAATTCCGGCGCATCGAGGCGCTGGCCCGCGCCTCCCGGTTCGGCAGCATCGGTGGGCTGCTGGATGTGGATATCAGCGGCCTGGTGATGCTGCTGGGGCTTTCCGACGATGAGAGCTACCGCGTCTATACGCTGTTGCACCGGGATGTGCAGCTGACCTATACGCTGGCGGAGTTTTTGACGGCGAACATCGAGGTCCTCACCCAGTATGACGCCGGGTATCCCCGGCGGTTGACGGAAGCGCTGAAGCAGGCCGCGCCGCCCTTTGTGTATCGCAGCGGCGCGGATGAGCTGCTGAACGAGCCGGCCATCGCGGTGCTGGGCATCAGCGGCGTCAAAACCGATCCCGAGGCGCGCAGGCAGATCGAAATACTGGTGGACGGGGCGGCGCGGCACGGCTATGTGGTCATCACCGGCGGCGAGCTGGGCGTGTCGCGGCTGACGGCGGGACTGGTGGCCGAGCGCGGCGGGCATCTCATAGACATTCTGGGGGGCGGCCTGCGGGAGCACCTGAAAAACGACGCCGTCGCCCGGCTGCTGGCCGAGAGGCGCGCGGCGGTGCTGTCCACGGAGCACCCCGACGCCCTGTTTACCGTCAGCCATGCCGTCGCCCGAAACAAATTGGTGTTTGCGCTGTCGAGCGCCGCGTTCGTGTTCAACACCGACGGCCGTCGGGACGAGCTGGACGCGCTGGCGAATCGGGCCTGCGACTGGATTTACGCCTGGCAGGATTACCCGGGGAACCGCCTGCTGCTGAACCGGGGCGCGAAGCCGTTTCACGGGCTGCGGGCCGACGACTTCGACGAGATGTGCCGCCATTGGGACAGCTCCCAAGCCAAGCAGATGAATATATTCGATCTGCTGTGAATCGCAAAGGCGGCAACCAGCCGCCTTTGAACTATGAAATCAGCTTCATTCGCTTCATTTCCCTGCGCAACTGCTCCTGCTTTTCCGCATCCAATGGACACAGGGGCAGGCGCAGGGTATTTTCGATCTTGCCCATCATGGCCAGGGCGGCCTTGACGGGGATGGGGTTCACCTCGTCGAAGAGACACCGTATCAGCGGAAGGTATTCCATCTGCGCATCCAGGCACTTCTTCGGTTCGCCCCGCAGCCAGTCCGAGACCATGTCGCTCATCACGCCGGGGATGATGTTGGCCGCCACGGAGATCGCGCCCCGCGCGCCCAGCGCCATGGCGGCGGGAATCTGGTCGTCGTTGCCGCAGTATATCGCCACGCCGTCGCCACAGGCGCGGGCCAGATCCGTCATCTGCCTCAGGCTGCCCGAGGCCTCCTTCACGGCGCACAGGTTCGGGTGCTTTGCCAGCTCCGCCACGGTTTCGGCGTCCAGGTTGACGCCGGTGCGGGCGGGCACGTTGTACATGATGACGGGGATGTCCACGCTGTCGGCCACGGCGTTGAAGTGGGCGATCAGCCCCGCCCGGCTGGCCCGGTTGTAGTAGGGCGTGACCACCAGGAGCGTGTCCGCGCCCAGCCGCCGGGCTTCGACGGACTGGGCGACGGCCCGTCGCGTGTCGTTGCTGCCCGTGCCCACCACCAGCGGGGCGCGATGCAGGCAGCGGGCGGCGGCGCATTCGATGATGGCGCTGCGCTCGCTGTCGGTGACGGCGGCCGGTTCTCCCGTGGTGCCCAGAGCCACGACGGCGTCCGCACCGCTGTCCAACTGCCAGTCGATCAGGCCCTCCAGCGCGTCGAAGTCCACCCGATTTCCCCTGAAGGGCGTCACCAGCGCCGTACCACAGCCATAAAACAGATTTCCGTGCATGTCCATGCCTCCTTCCCGTGATGCTTCATGGTATTGCGGCAGGGCCAAAAACAGAACCGGGGCGACAGTCTGTCGTCCCGGTTCCGGGTATTTTGGGCTTCTATGGCTCGGCGGGGTTGATGTCCACCCCCGGATAGCGCATCAGCAGCTGCGTCTGTTTAAAGCCGATCTTTTCCATCATCTTCAGGACGTGGGGGATGCGGGCGCGGACGTTGGCCTGGGCGCAGAACAGCTTCGCCCGTTCAAATTCCTCGCAGGCCAGGCCCAGCATGCAGGTACCCACGCCCAGGCGCCGCCAGCGCTTGCTGGTCTGTATGTAGCCGATGATCCCGGCGAAGCTCTCCCGCCAGATCAGTATTTCCCCGGCCATGCCGGTGGGGGATACCGTCAGTATCCGGGTGAAACCCTCCCGGTCGATGTAGCTGTGCAGCCATTCAAAGTCGTGGGCGGTGTTGTACAGGGCGTTGTAGCGCTCGAGGAAGAATTTTTGCTCCATCGGGTCGCTGAGATCGTCCTTCACCACCACGCACCCGGCGGGCAGCTTGTAGTCGTATTCCAGCGGCAGGCGCAGCTCCAGCTGCACCAGGCCGTCGTTGTCCCGAAAGCCCATGGGGGCCAGGGCTTCCAACATCTGGGTGTCGTCCGGGTCGCAGCGGGTGTACAGGCGGCAGAATTTGCCCGAGGCGGTGCACAGCTCCCGACCCCGGGCCACCGCCGCGCCCAGCAGCGCGTCGGGGATGGGGCTGCCCTCCAATTGAAGGCGCACCTGTACGGGCCTGGCCGGATACAGCGCCGGGTTTTCGTCGCAGTAGACGGTGCAGGCACCCAGCTGGCTGCCGGTGTATTCGTCGATGGCCAGAAAGGTGTTTTCGACGGGCTGGCCGTCCACGGGCTCCCTGGAATGCTTCAGCATCATAGACGTGTCCTCGTTTGTGCGGGTTTTGTTGTCAGCGGACGGGATTGTAGGGCTTGGGCGGGCGATGATCCACGATGTCGATCTTGCGCAGCACCTGTTCGGTGATGTCGAAGCCCAGCGTCCGGGCCAGCTGCAGGCCGTACATCATCACGTCGGCGAATTCCTCGGCGATCAGGGCTACGCGCTCCGGGTCCCGGCCCGCCATCAGCGCCTGTACGTCTTCGGGGTTCAGCCACTGGAAGTGCTCCAGGAGCTCGCTCATCTCCACGGTCATGGCCATGGCCACATGCTGGGGGTCCTGCACGCCCTCCACGCCCCAGCCCTTGCGCAGGCAGAGCTTGTGCACTTCCTCCTTGAGCTGGTTCAGCGTGGCGTTTCCGTCGTTCATCATGGTACGTTTCTCCAAAATCGCGATGGTGTTGGTGTGATTATAGTTTACGGCGCACAGGGAAAAATGTCAAGGGAAAACACAGCGGAGCGCGGGATAACCCATAAACCCCGTTGAAACGGCATCCGCAATCTGATATTATATAAGCTGTGGCAAATTGCCGGAAGGCGGAGTAGTAAAGGAGGCGCTGTGTAATGGTGGACATCGGGCTTTACAGGCTGCCGTATGAACTGACGGTGTGCAAGGCGGCGTCGATGGCGGACATCGACCTTGATGCCGGGTTTTTCTTTGTGGCCAGGACGGACGAGGAGCTGTCCCTCGTCTGTCGGACGGAGGACGCGCCGCCGAAAGCCGTTGCAAGGGAGGATGGCTGGCGGGGCTTCCGGGTGGGCGGAACGCTGGATTTTTCGCTGGTCGGCATACTGTCCGGGCTGTGCGGCGTCCTCGCGGAAAACAAAATCGCCGTGTTTGCGGTCTCGACCTACAATACCGATTACATACTGGTCAGGGCCGCGCAGT
The DNA here is from genome assembly GCA_902778995.1 of uncultured Eubacteriales bacterium. Classification (GTDB taxonomy): domain Bacteria; phylum Bacillota; class Clostridia; order Christensenellales; family Aristaeellaceae; genus UBA2862. Next base: position 10,552 of record CACYZW010000033.1, on the reverse strand, counting down.
TTGATCGCGCGGCGGATGTGTTTCGCGCGGCCGGGTATACCGTGATCTGAAACAATCGGCTTATCGTCACAGGTATATCGGCACCATTGGCTTTGGAATGACGCATCTGATGCCGGGGCCGTACTTGGCGTCCAGGTAGTCCGCGAAGGCGTCCGGGTCGCCGGGGTTCGAGGCGAACATGTCCCAGTGCCCGGGGATGACCAGGGCGGGGCGCAGCTCGCCCGCCAGGTCGGCGGCCTCCTGGAAGGTCATGTTGCCGATCAAATCGCTGCGATACCGCTTCCCGTCCCTGCCGTTAATGGGCAGAAGCGCCGCGTCGATGGGGCCGAAGGCTTTCAGCGCGGGCAGCATGCCCTCGTAGCGCAGGGTGTCCCCGGCGTGATAGATCCGCTTGCCGCCGCCTTCGACGATGTATTGCAGGCAGGGAAAGCGGCCCTGTTCATCCGGCGCAAGGAACTCGTGGGCGGCGGGGATCGCGCGAACCGTGACCTCTCCCAGGCGCACGCACCCGCCCGCGTCGACGGGCAGTTGACGCTCCGCCGGGATGCCGTCGCCCGTCACGGCCCTGGCGTGCATGGACGGGAATATGAATCTGGCCTCCGGACAGGTGCGTGCCCATACGCGCCACGCGCCGTGGTCGATGTGATCCAGGTGATCGTGGGTGCCCAGAAAGGCGTCGATGTCTGCGACCCCGTCCATCGGTATGGGCGGGGCGATTCTGCGTCCCGGCGCGTCGGAGGCGAAGTAATCGATGAGCAGTTTTTTCCCTCCGATTTCAACCCGCAGTCCCATCTGGCCGAGCCACGTGATCGTCACCCTGTTTTCGCTGTATGGCGCGCGCATGATCGTGCATGCCCCCCGTCTGCATTTTTGTCCATTGCTTTTGCCTCAAAGCGGAACCCGTTCCCCTTCGACGTTGCAGCGAGGCCGCAGGCCGGGCGGCAGCGTTTATGGCGCTTCCATTATAATCGACCCGCCCCCATGTGTGCAATGGTTTTACACAGAATATGAGAATAGGTCAATTATATATGGGAATTTGTCATTGAAAAAAGGCGGCCCCGGATGTATGGTACATGTGGCATCAACGAAGGGATGGGGGATTGTCCCGGCATGATTCGATCCAAAACCATGAACATGAGCGAGGGCAGGCCGATCGCGCTGCTGGCGGTGTTCGCACTGCCGCTGCTGATCGGCAACCTCTTTCAGCAGGCTTACAACCTGGCGGATTCCATCATCGTCGGGCGGTTCATCGGGGCGAACGCGCTGGCCGCCGTGGGTGCCACGGGTTCGATATCGTTTTTGTTCTTTTCAGTGTGCAACGGCATCAGCAGCGGCGGCGGCATCGTGACCGCGCAGTACTTCGGCGCGGGGGATACGGGCCGCGTGAAGCGGGCCATCGCCAATTCAGCATACATCATGCTTGTAAGCTCCATTGCCATGAGCGCCTTTGCCTTTGCGATGGTTCCCGTGGTGTTGCGCTGGATGGGGACACCGGCGGAGATACTGCCCGACGCCATAACCTACATGCGCATGACCTGTCTCAGCGTTCCGCTGATCGGCATTTATAATTACGCCGCCTCAATGCTGCGGGCGCTGGGGGATTCCAGGACGCCGCTGATCTTCCTCGTCGTCGCCTGCGTCATCAATATCGCGCTGGATCTGGTGTTTGTGCGGGCGCTGGGGCTGGGCGTGTTCGGCGCGGCGCTGGCCACCATGCTGGCCCAGCTGCTGGCCGGGGCGGGCTGCCTGCTGTTCGCGCTGCGGAGCAACCCCTACTTCCGGCTGAGCCGTCAGGACGTCGTCCCCGACCCTGCGATCATCCGGTATGCCGTGCGCCTGGGCCTGCCCCTGGCGATGCAGTGGTCGATGATCGCCGTGTCCACCACGGCGCTGCAATCGGTGGTCAACACCTTCGGCACCGCCGCCGTGGCTGCCTTCACCGCCACCACGCGCATCGAGCAGCTGGTACAGCAGCCCTTCGGATCGCTGGGCATGGCTTTGTCCACCTATTCCAGTCAGAACCTGGGCGCGAGCAGGCTGGACCGGATCCGGGTTGGCCTGCGGCACAGCATGCTGGCGATGATCGCGTTTACCGGCGTGATGCTGCTGGTGATGCAGCTGTTCGGCGGAGCCATCGTGCGGGGGTTCGTCACCGACCGACAGGTGATCGACCTGGGCAGCGCGGCCCTGCGGCTGACCAGCTGGTTCTATGTGTTCCTGGGCGTCATCTACATGACCCGGGGCGTGCTCAACGGCGTGGGCGACGCGCTGTTCTCCTTCATCAACGGGGTGGTGGAGATGGTCTGTCGCATACTGCTGCCCCTGCTGCTCATAAGGCTGATGGACGTGGGCGTCTGGGCCATCTGGTGGACGGCGGGGCTGACCTGGATGATCAGCGGTGCGTTCTGCATGCTGCGCTACCTTTCGTGGCGGCGCAAGTGCGCGGCGTGAAAAAAATGGGCGCTTCACGGAAAGTAGTGAAATGAAAACTCCCACCGGCCTCTCTGCGCTCGGCCACTTCCCTCGGTGAGGGAGGCAGGATGACCGCCTTCGATGTCTGAAGGCTCCCTCCCTGAGGGAGCTGGCATGCGCAGCATGACTGAGGGAGTTCCCCAAAATCCCACAAGAAAACGTAAAGAACCAAAAATCAACCGGGGACGGGACTGTCGCGACAGTCCCGTCCCCGGTTGATTGATTGTATCTGTTCAATCCAACCTCCCAGCCAACCAACGGGGAGGTATCGGCGGGGGAGCTTGCTCCCCGTCCGATGGTAACTATACAGTCCGCGACTGAACAGTTACGATTGATTTACAGCCTGCCCGCCACCTGCGCGGCGAGGGCGGCGTTGTTGTAGACCAGGCGGATGTTGCTGGCAAGGCTGTCGCCGCCGGTGATGTCCTTGATCTTCGCCAGCAGGAAGGGCGTGGTCTGCTTGCCCCTGATGCCCCTGGCGTTGGCCTCGGCCACGGCTTTGTCGATGGCGCTGTTGATGATGTCGGGGTCCATGCTGTACTGCTCGGGGATGGGGTTGGTCACCAGCATGCCGCCTGCGAGCCCCATCTCCAGCTTGGCGCGGAAGGCCGCGGCGATTTCCTCCGGCGTGTCCAGGCGGTAATCCACGCCGAAGCCGCTGCTGCGGGTGTAGAAGGCGGGCAGCTCCGAGGTGCCGTAGCCGATCACGGGCACGCCCTTGGTCTCCAGGTATTCCAGGGTCAGCCCCAGGTCGAGTATCGACTTGGCCCCGGCGCACACCACCAGCACGGGGGTGCGGGCCAGCTCCTCCAGGTCGGCGGAGATGTCCATCGTCACCTCGGCCCCGCGGTGAACGCCGCCGATGCCGCCGGTGGCGAACACGCGGATGCCCGCCATGGCCGCGATGATCATCGTGGTGGCCACGGTGGTCGCGCCGTCCTCGCCCCTGGAGACCAGCACGGGCAGATCCCGGCGGGAAGCCTTGGTCACGTCGTAGCCCTTCCTGCCCAGGTATTCGATCTCGTCCGCCGAGAGCCCGGCCTTCAGCCTGCCGCCGATGATGGCGACGGTGGCCGGAACCGCGCCGTTTTCCCGCACGATGCGCTCCACGTTCATGGCCGTCTCCACGTTCTGGGGGTAGGGCATGCCGTGGGAGATGATGGTGGATTCCAGCGCCACAACCGGCTTGCCCTCCGCAAGCGCGTTGCGAACCTCCGGGGATACTTCAAGGTATTTTGTCATATTCTGCCTCCTGAAGCTCATTGTATCATCTTAAAGCTGCTCCGGCGGGCCTTCAGCCTGCCGCCGCGCCCTCGTCCAGGGCGGCCAGGTGCTGATAGGGCTCGCAGGTCTGTATCAGCTGCGCGTGGGTGCCCTCGGTCAGAATCCTGCCGTCCTGCATGAACAGTATCCTGTCGGCCCCCACAATGGTGGAGATGCGGTGGGCAATGATGATGACGGTACGGCCCTGCCGCATGTTGTCGATGGCCTGCTGTATCCTGGCCTGGGTGGCGTTGTCCAGGGCGGAGGTCGCCTCGTCGAAGAGTATGATACGGCTGTCCCGCAGCATGCAGCGGGCGATGGCCAGGCGCTGGCGCTGGCCGCCGGAGAGGTTGACGCCGCCTTCGCCGATCAGCGTGTCGTAGCCGTCGGGCATCTGGCGTATGTCCTCGTCGATGCAGGCCATTTGGCAGGCGTGGATCATCTCCGCTTCGGTCATGTCCTCCTTGACGATTCTCAGGTTCTCCCTGACGGACATGCGGAATATGTAGGGGTTCTGCGTCACCACCGTGATGTTCTCGCGGATGGAGGCGCGGGTCAGGTCCTGAATGTTCACCCCGTCCAGCAGCACCTGGCCGGCGGTGGCCTCGTACAGCTTGGGAATCAGGTTGAAGGTCGTGGTCTTGCCGCAGCCGCTCTTGCCCACCAGCCCGACCATCTCGCCGGGACGGATATTGAAGCACATGTCGTCCAGCACGTTCTTGCCGTTGCCCGTGGAATAGCAGAAGCGCACGTGGTCGAAGGTGATTTCCCCCCTGACGTCCCTCAGCTCGGTGTCGCCGAAGCGCTCCTTGGGAAATTCAGGGCTGTTCATCAGGGCGTGTACCCGCTCGTTGGAGATGTTGAAATCCGCAATGGAATCCATGTAGCCGCCGATGACCTTCACGGCGTTGGGTCCCAGCTCGGTATAGTAGTTGAATATGACCAGCGCCAGGGACGGAATCAGCATGCCCTTGGCGATCAGGTACACCAGCAGCGCGATGAGCACGAAGCTGCCCAGCTCGCCGAATTCCCAGCGGAAGAACTTGGCCTTCCAGGAGCGGGACTGCATGTAGAGCCGCTTGTCGTTGGATTCCACGATGCGCTTTTCCAGCTCCTCGCTGAACCGCTTTTCACCGTTCAGCAGCTTCACGTCCTTCGCGCCGCGCACCATCTCGCCCACCAGGCCGGAGAAGTGCTCCTTGGCTGCGCGGTAGATGCGGTCGTCGGCGTAGAGCCGCTTGGTGCGCCACAGTTCCATGGCGCACTGGGAGCCCATGATGACCACCACCACCAGGGCGATCATGGGGTCGACCAGGAACATGGCGATGAGCACGCCGGTGTAGTTGAGGATTTGGGAGATCATGTCGGCGATGCTGTTGAAGCCCGAGGCGATCCGGGCGGTGTCCGACGTGATGCGCTGTATGAACAGGCCGCTGCCCTTTTCGTCCAGACACTGGCTTTCGATGCGCAGCACGTTGTCCACCATGTCCCGTTCCAGGGCGTTCAGCGTGCCGGTATAGGCGCGGTTGTAGCCTATGTTGCTCAACACGATGAACAGGTTGCGCAGCACCTGCACGCCCAGCAGCACGAGGGCGATGTAGATCACGCGATCCGCCTCGTTGTTGGTATAGGCGACGATGATGCGCGCGCTGACGACGGGGGCCACGATGCCCAGCGCCGCGCCGAGGATCTGGCAGATCACGGAAAAGGCCAGCTGCCCCCGGCTGTTTTTGGTGTATTTCCACGAGAACAGTATGTTTTTTCGGGTGGTGTTGTACAGCGTGAATGTGAACAGCACCCGGTTGCTGCCTTTTTTGTATTCCCACGAGGGGTCGTTTCTGAACTGCCGACCCAGCTTTTTGATGATGATATCCTTCTGGGAAAAGGGATCCAGGGATTCGCCGGCGACGATCAGGCGCACGTACAGGTCGCCGCGCCGCTTGTTGCACATGAGGGTATAGGGCGCGCCCTCGCCCAGCTTGTTCCGGTACAGGAGAAGGACCTCCTCCAGCGCCAGTCGGAACGGTACGCACAGCTTTTCCTCGATGCCGGCCCGCGCCAGCTCGAGCCCCGCCGCGTCGACGGCGGCCTGTATATCCTGTGCGGTCAATACGCCCTTGCGCTTCATGGATACCACTCCCCTCAACTTCGGCCTGTATCAGAATACTTCCTTTTCGGTGACGCATTCGCCCTTGAGCCTGCCCACCAGGAACTCAAGCGCGTCGATGACGCGGGGGCGAATGTCGCCGCCGACCAGCACCAGCATGATGTCGTCGCCGACCTGCAGCGTGCCCTCGTTGAGCCACGCCCGGGCGTAGTAGACGCCGGGCAGGCGCAGCGTCTCCCCGATGGCCTGGTCGACCTTTGCCCTGTCGTGGGAAAAGCGCATGCCGCGAACGGGCGGGGCCAGGTCGTCCCCTTCGCGCACGCGGGCGCGGGCGTCCATGCGAACCACGCCGTTGTGCGCAAGGTACATGCCGATTTTGGAAGCGTCGGGCGACGCCTTGGCCTCCCTCAGCCATTCGTCCACACTGGGGGCCGTCTGTTTCGTTTCCTTCATCGTCAGTGACACCTCCTCTGGAATGCTTCTATGAATCGCAGGCGCTCAGACGATGTTCAGCAGCGCCGCCAGGTCGTGAATAATGAAGTCGGGATGGCTCTGTTCCACCAGGTAGGCCTCCGGGAAGCTGGTGGTCAGCCCGACGGCCTTCATCCCTCCGGCGTGCGCCGCCAGTATGCCGCTGGGCGCGTCCTCCACCACCAGGCAATCCTCCGGCGCTGTGCCGGTCAGCTTTGCGCCGGTCAGGTAGATTTCGGGATGGGGCTTCAGGTTTTTGATGTTGTCCCCGGTCACGAAGGTGTCGAAGAAGTCCTCGGCCACGCCGATGGCCCGCAGGTTGTGAACGACCTTCGCGTAGTCTGCAGAGGTGCAGACCGCGATTTTGTAGCCCCGCGCCTTGACGGTGTCCAGGACCCGGCGCACGTCCTTCGGCACGAAGGCCTCCTGTTCCACGTACCTGCCGTAATAATCGTAGGTGCGGGCCTTCATTTCCTGGGTATAGGTCAGGCCGTACTTCTGCGCCACGCCGCCCACGTATTTGTCCTCGCCGCGCCCCACGAAGGGAATGAAGTCCTCCGGTACGGGGTCGATGCCGTAGTCCCGCAGCGCCAGTATGGCCGATTTCGCCATCAGCGTTTCCGAGTCGATCAGAACGCCGTCCATGTCGAACAGTATCGCTTTCATAATCCGTCCCCCTGTCTCTCGCCGCCGGGGAAGGCGGCGACGATGTCAATGTCGGTGCAGCATTGTCGGCATAATTCAACGCATACAGTATACCAGAACCGGCGGATTGTGTCCACCCTTTGTCGGCGGGTTTGTGTCGCGGGCTATCGCAGCAGTTGATCGACGATGACGTCCGCCATATACAGCTTGTAGGCCAGGCGCGAGGGCTGCGCCGGTATCGTACAGTGGAACACCGCCACGCCCGTGGCGTCTGCGACGGCAAAATAATCCTCGCCGGGCGCGGTGTCCGCGTCGTTGGGGTCGGGGTTGCCGAAGGTGCCGGTCACGCCGACGCCGATGTCCGCACCGCAGTTTTTCCGGCAGGCCAGAGCCATGGCTTGGGCGGTCTCGGCGGAATAGACGCCATAACTGTCGATGATCTCCGCCGGTACGCCCATTTGGACCTTCATCGCGCTGGCGTAGGTGACGAAGGCGCCGTGCATCACCGCGGAAGCGCCCTCGGTATCGGTGATCAGCGACGCGATCTGTCCGCTGGTGCAGCTCTCCATGGTGGTGATCGTCCGCCCCTGTTCAATCAGCTGGAGCGTGAGCCGCCGGTATTTGGCGCGCACGGCGGCCTCATCGGCGATCCCGGGCGCGCCATGAACCTCCCGGAATGGAACTCTTTCGGAACCGATACCGCCCCTTGACTTCATGGCATATCTCCTCCTGTCGATGCGCTGTGGGTGAACCATACCCCATTATACCACATCGAATCGGGATGGGACAACATCAAAATTCGGGTTATGCTGTTCAAGATAAAGCGATAAATTGCACGCAGGGGCGCCGATAAGGCGCCCCTGCGTTGTAACACATATGACCCGTTGTCAAACCACGACCTGATCCCTTCCGCCGACCTTGCCCATGTACAGCTTGCGGTCGGCCCGGTCCAGGATCTGTTCGATGGAGGAGCGGTAGTCGTTTTCCTCCACGCCGATGGTGATCGTGATGGAATAGTCGATTTCGCCAAAGTGCATGGGATGCCTGCGCACGGCGGTTTTCAAATCGTGCATTTCCTGGCCTGCCTCATCGATATTCATCCCGGCCAGGAAGAAGCAGAATTCCTCGCCGCCCCAGCGGCAGACCTTGTATTTATCCGCCGCGGCGGTCATGAACAGCGTGGCCAGCTCCTTGAGCGTGTAGTCGCCGCAGTTGTGGCCGTAGGTGTCGTTCACGCGCTTGAAGAAGTCGATGTCGGCGATGGCCACGCTGAACTGGGCGTTGGGATCCGCGCGCAGATACTGCTCGATTTCGTCCAGCATGGCGCGGCGGTTGGGAAGCCCCGTGAGGGGATCGGTTCCGGCGGCCCGGTGCAGCGTCTGGTTGTTGATGGTCAGTTCGCGCTCGTTGGCTTGTATGCTGGAGCTGAACAGTATGAATTCAATCGTCATCATCATCAGCGGAATGACGCTGTTGACGATCTGCAATACGAGGGAGGCGGTATGATTCAGCTCGTCCGGCGGCGTATGGTGCAGCGAATAGGCGAACAGTATCACCCGGAAAGCCACGATGCCCACAAAGTACCCGATTTTTCCGAGGGGCGGTTCGTAGATGTTGAAATAGACCATGGGGAGTATGGGCACGAGGATGTTCGGGCTTCCCGAAGACCAGCCGAAGCGATACACGAACCAGGTCAGCCAGACGCAGATGATGCCCGAAAAGCAGATCAGGTTCACCCGCGCGCTCATGCGGTTGATGTTCAGCAGGCAGATGACCGTCAACGCAAATACGACGGTGGGCTGCCACAGCCAGACGCCTGTCGTGCAGACGAGCATGACCGCGCTCGCCAGGAAATAGGCGGCGAGCACGACTTCGCTGATGAACAGCGCCTTGCGATAGTATGCCGGCATCGTGCCGCCGGATTTGGGGACCTCCTGGTGGAGGAAATCAACCAAAAATTTCATGTTCTGTACCCCTGTAAAGCGTCGGGACTGATATGACATCAGGGCATGATGCACAACAATCCATTATAACCCTATTTTACCATAGATTTTCCTTACATGCAACCATAAAATTTTACTTTTCCCGAAGCATTGGCAGCAGTCGGGTTTGTACAGGTTAAAATTCGCTGCTACAAGGTAAATACGGCGTTTTTCCCTTGACACGAAGGCCTGCGAATGATATTATTTATGAGTTCGAGTGTAGCGTTGAATGGCATGAGGGAGGGCGCGAAGATGCTTGAAAAGCTGAAGAATGCCGACAAGGTTGTCGGTACGCGTCGCCTTATCCGCGCGATTCAGGCGGGCGAGATCGCCGAAGCCTATATCGCCCGGGACGCCGATCTGTTCATCGTGCGCCAGGTGCGCCAGGCCTGCAACGAGGCGGGCGTGCGCATGGTCGAGGTGGACAGCATGAAGCAGCTGGGCGAGGCCTGCGGCATAGAGGTGAAGACCGCTTCCGCCGGCATTCGGAAATAGCGCGCCCAGGCGCGTTTCAAATTTGCTATGTCCTTCCAGGGTTGCGGAAGTGTATATAGAGGCTAAAGAAGATCCATAATAGTTCAGGAGGTGCTTTTCTTCAATGCCGACGATCAACCAGTTGATCCGCAAGGGTAGAGAAAAGGTAACCAGCAAGTCGAATTCCCCGATTCTGCAGTCCTGTCCGCAGAAGCGCGGCGTCTGCATGTCCGTCAAGACGCAGACCCCCAAGAAGCCGAATTCCGCTTTGCGTAAAATTGCGCGTGTTCGTCTGACGAACAACATCGAAGGTACCTGCTACATTCCGGGTATCGGCCACAACCTGCAGGAGCACTCGGTTGTGCTGATCCGCGGCGGCAAGGTCCGCGATCTGCCCGGCGTGCGTTACCACATCATCCGCGGCGCTCTCGATGCTGCTGGCGTTGCCAAGCGCATGCAGGGCCGCTCCCTCTACGGCGCGAAGCGTCCGAAGAAGTAAGGCTGTATTGCAGCCCGGTTGGCAAACCGCCAGCGAAGCGGCGGTTGCACGGGTCGGCGACGCTCGCAGAGATGACGCCGGCAATCGGTCTTTGGTGAAAACGGTCGGAACGGCCTGAACGCATGGTCCATTTGGAACGTGGGAATATGCGCTGGGGCGGCTCGGGCCGGGCGAAGGCGAAAGCGCCAACTTTCGCAATAGCTTTTACCTGTTTCTCGTTCACTTAACGTCCGAATATAGATTAGGAGTGAAAAACATGCCCAGACGTGGTTTTATCCCGAAGCGCGAGGTGCTTCCGGATCCGGTATATGGAACGACCATTATTACCAAACTGATCAACCAGGTCATGTACGATGGCAAGCGCGGCGTCGCGCAGGCCGTGTGCTATGATGCTTTTGATATTGTTGCCGCCAAGACCGGCAAGGAGGCCATGGAGGTCTTCAATCAGGCGATCGCGAACATCATGCCCGCCATGGAAGTCAAGGCCCGCCGCGTCGGCGGTTCCACCTACCAGGTGCCCATCGAGATTCGCCCCGAGCGCCGTCAGACCCTGGCCCTGCGCTGGCTGGTGATGTTCGCCCGCAAGCGCGGCGAGCGCAGCATGGCCGACCGCCTGGCCGGCGAGATCATGGATGCCGC